>NZ_ATCO01000001.1:0-7639 GCF_000422025.1 Geobacillus sp. WSUCF1
AAATGAAAAACGACTGCAAATGCAGTCGTATCAAGGGTTTCACAGTTTCTCGTCCGAACCGTTCGGATATCGGAAATGGAGACGGTGGGAGTCGAACCCACGTCCAGAGGCATCGCCACTTAAGCATCTACGAGCGTAGTCGGTATATTTCGCTTCGCCGTCCGTTCCGCCTACCGACAGGCCTCCCGGCGGCTAGCCTGGTTCGTCTCTTCCCTCATCCTCAGGCGGCGGATTTGGGCGTAGCCCGCTTCATATGAGCCCCTCGAACGCCACGCGGGCGATGGCGGGAGGAGCTAGCTGCAGCAATTAGGCAGCTAAAGCGTAGTTTTGTTTGCCAGTTATCTTTAGGTGACGTTTTTACGAGGACGTCCCCCTCGGCTCGCCGCTTAAGCTCGACCTACCCCTGTCGAATCCGGATCGTCCCCGCGGTGCGAAGAGATCGGAACAGCTTAAGCATCGGATAACTGGCTGTTGCACTTTTTATTATACCATGGCAGTGCGCATTTGCAATGGGAATGTTTTCAATTCCGCCAAAAAACAGGATTTCCCTCGAACGGCGGGGGCGATGTTGGAAGACATCTTCCTTTATTGTTTGAAACCATTCGTCCTGTCCCGGAAGCGCCCGCCATACGGACGGGGCTCGCCCGTTTCCAAACCCGCTGCGCGCACGGCCAATCAAGCCCGATGAGTCCAAGTTTCTCCTCGCGGCCAGCGCCCCAACCACCGCGGACTTCTTCTACAGCTTTTGCCGCTCGCGGAACGCCCGCTCGATTTCGCGCTGCGCTTCTTTCCGCTTCATGTCTTCCCGTTTGTCGTATTTTTTCTTCCCTTTGGCCACACCAAGCTCCACTTTGGCAAAGCCGTTTTTAATGTACAGCTTGAGCGGCACGAGCGTATACCCTTGCTCTTTCGTGTAGCCGATCAGCTTGTTGATTTCGCGGCGGTGCAACAAAAGCTTTCTCGTCCGCAGCGGATCGTGGTTGTAGCGGTTGCCTTGTTCGTACGGGCTGATATGCATGTTATGGAGAAACACTTCCCCTTTTTCCACTTTGGCGAACGAATCTTTCAAGTTCACCCGGCCGTTGCGGATCGATTTGATCTCCGTCCCTTGCAGCACGAGGCCGGCTTCGTACGTTTCCTCGATGAAATAATCGTGATGTGCTTTTTTGTTTTGCGCGATGACCTTTCCTTCGCCTTTCGGCATCCGTTTTCCCCCTCCTCATCGTAGCGTTTCTTATTTTATCAAAAACGAAAAAGAAGGAAAAGCCGGGCGCGAGGCTTTTCCTCACCGTTTTTTCTTTTTCTTCTTTTTCGCCTTCGCGTGGCGGCTTTTGCCGCTGTTCGTTTTCGCTTCCGCCTTTGCCTTGGCCTGTTTTTGCTTTTTCCCTTCAATGACGACCGGAGCGGCTTTCGCTTTCGGCGGGCGGCGCCCTTTCATGCCGACGACTTCAAAATCGACGATCCGTTCGTCTTTGTTGACGTTGATGACGCGGACGGTGATTTCATCGCCGATGCGGTACATTTTCCCGGTCCGTTCGCCGATCAACGCGTAGTGGCGTTCGTCGTAGCGGTAATAGTCGTCCGTTAAGTAGCTGACGTGCACCAAGCCTTCGATCGTGTTCGGCAGCTCAACGAACAAGCCGAAGTTCGTCACCGAGCTGATAATGCCGTCAAACTCCATCCCGATTTTGTCTTCCATAAACTCGGTTTTCTTCAGATCGTCCGTCTCCCGCTCCGCCTCAACGGCGCGCCGCTCCATATCGGAAGCGTGTTCCGCAATTTCAGGCAGCTTTTCCGCCCATTTTTGCTGGGTGTCAAGATCCATCTGGCCGTTAATGAGATACGTCCAGATCAACCGATGGACGATCAAATCCGGGTAGCGGCGGATCGGTGACGTAAAATGGGTGTAAAACTCGGTCGACAGGCCGTAATGGCCGAGGCTCTCGGCGTCATAGCGCGCCTGTTTCATCGACCGAAGCATGACGGTCGAGATCACCATTTCTTCCGGCTCGCCGCGCACCGCTTCGAGAATTTGCTGGAGGGCGCGCGGATGGATTTGGTTGCCCGTTCCTTTCACGACATAGCCGAAGTTCGTGATGAACTCTAAAAAGCGCTGCAGTTTTTCCGGCTTCGGATCCTCGTGAACACGGTAAATAAATGGCACGTTCAACCAATGGAAATGCTCAGCCACCGTTTCGTTCGCCGCCAGCATAAACTCTTCAATCAACCGCTCAGCGACCGACCGCTCGCGCAAGACGACATCGTACGGCTTGCCGTTTTCATCGACAAGCACCTTCGCCTCCTTAAAATCGAAATCAATCGCCCCGCGCTTTATCCGCTTTGCCCGCAAAATGTCGGCAAGCTCAGCCATCAGCTCAAACATCGGCACAAGCGGCGCATATTTTTCCCGCAAGGCTTCGTCTTTGTCAACGAGAATTTTATTGACATCGGAATACGTCATCCGTTCCGCCGTGCGGATGACGCTTGGGAAAATTTCATGGCGGACGACTTCTCCTTGCGGGGTGATTTCCATTTCGCACGAGAGCGTCAGCCGATCGACTTTCGGGTTGAGCGAGCAAATGCCGTTCGACAGCCGATGCGGGATCATCGGGATGACGCGGTCAACCAAATAAACGCTCGTGCCGCGTTCATACGCCTCGCGGTCAATAGGCGAGCCTTCCTCAACATAGTAGCTGACATCGGCGATATGAACGCCGAGCTTATAGTTGCCGTTTTCAAGCTTCGTCACCGTCACCGCATCGTCTAAGTCTTTCGCATCCTCGCCGTCAATGGTGACGATCATCTCGCCGCGCAAATCGCGGCGCCCTTCCAAGTCTTTCTCCGTAATGACGTCCGGCACCCGGTTGGCGTGCTCGATCACGTCTTCTGGAAATTGAAGCGGAAGGCCGTATTTATAGATGATCGCCAAAATGTCGACGCCCGGGTCGTTTTTATGGCCGAGAATTTGCACGACTTCCCCTTCAGCGCTCATTCGTCCTTCCGGGTACGAGGTGAGCCGGACGACGACTTTATGCCCTTCGACCGCGCCGTTCGCCGCGTTTTTCGGGATGAAAATGTCATTGACGATCCGTTTGTCATCCGGGATGACAAAGCCGAAATATTTGCTTTCCGTGTACGTGCCGACGACCTCTTTCACCCCGCGCTCCAAAATGCGGACGATCGTTCCTTCGCGGCGCGCCCCGGATGAATCGGCTTGGACGCGCACAAGCACCGTGTCGCCATGCATCGCGTTTTTCAATTCGGACGGCGGGATGAAAATATCATCCAGTCCCGGCTCCTCCGGTGTGACAAACGCGAATCCTTTCGGGTGGCCGGTCACCTTGCCGCGCACGAGATTCATCCGCTCAGGCACGCCGTAGCGGTTGCTGCGCGTCCGGACGACAAGGCCTTCCTCTTCCATGGCGACAAGCGTTTTGACAAATTCCTTAAACCCGTCCGCATCCTCAATCCCAAACGCTTCCTCCAGTTCCTCAACGGTCAGCGGTTTGTACGCCTCATCGCGCATAAACGTTAAAATGCGTTCGGCCAACACATGATCCATTGGCCATCCCCTCCTTTCTCCATTACCAATCTAACGATTCAAGAAATGCATAAATATCTTCATGCAGCTGATCTTTTTCTTGATCAAGCGTAATCACATGGCCTGATTGCTCATACCATTTGATTTGTTTGACCGGCGATTCAATTTCGTTATAAATGATGTTCGCGCTGTCTGGATTGATCATCTCATCATGGCGCGCTTGGACGACGAACGTCGGCGCATAAACCAAATCAAGGTGGGCGCGCACATCGGCAATGAGTTCTTGCAAGGCTTTCAACGTCTTCATCGGCGTTTGTTTGAACCGTTCCATTTCCTGTTCGATTTGTTCCTCTGATTTCCCTTCCCGCTTTTTATACTCGCGCGCATACTCGAGCACACCTTCGTACATCGTTTCTTCGCTTTTGATGTACATCGGCGCGCACATCGTCACAATGCCTTCTATAGGTACAGTGTAGCCTAATTTGAGAGAAAATACGCCTCCAAGCGACAATCCAGCCACGGCAATTTTTTCGTAGCCTTTGTTTTTCAAAAACTGATAGCCGTTCATGACGTCTTGCCACCAATCATCCGGTCCGGTGTGGACGAGCTCTTCCGGCGGCACGCCATGCCCTTTGTAAATCGGAGCGTGGCACGTATACCCTTTCGATTCCAAGAATCGCCCAAGCATCCGAACGTCGGCGGAATTGCCGGTAAACCCATGCAAAAGCAGCACCGCCCGCTCCCCGGCTTCAAAGAAAAACGGCTTCGGCGGAACAATTTTCATCATCGGCTCTCCTTCCTCTCTAGTGTGAAATAGAAAGGGCAGCCCTTCATTCTATGGACCGCCCCATGTTTGACTTATGATGGCTGTACGTACGTAACCAAGATCGTCAATACGAAAAACAAGACGGCCAACACGACCGTGACGCGCTGAAACACCGCATCGAGCCCACGGGCTTTCTGCTTCCCGAACAATTGCTCGGCGCCGCCGGTGATCGCCCCCGACAGCCCGGCGCTGCGGCCCGACTGCAGCAAGACAACTGCGATCAGCGCGATCGACACAATGACAAGCAGCGTCACAAGCAAGGCATGCATGCCTGACACCTCCAACGACCGACGTTGCAATAATTTCACTATACCATAGATCGCCGTTGGCGGCAACTGGCGGGCCTGTCTCAACACGACGAAAGGAACAGATTCTCTTTTTTGTGAAACATTAGATTGGAAAGCCCGTCATCTAAAAATTTTAAAAAAATACAAGCCAGAAGATGCTCAAATGGAGGAAATCGATGAAATCATTGATGAATGCCTGGCAAAAATCGCAACGTATCTGACCTGATCTGATCGGCCTGGAGGCAGCGAAAGAATGGAACGATGTTGAAGGAAAGACTACATTTCCTGTCTTTTCTAGAGGGCTAAATCGAAGGGATGGGGCCAAAAAATTCCCTGCTCCTCCCCTTTGGCATAGATGGGGGAGCGTTTCATCCTCCATCCGCTTGACGCTCCATGAATCGGGTGCGGTATGATCATTGTCGTCCGCCGCCGAAATACGTTACAATAGAAAGCAAATCGGCAACGACTGGAGGGACTTCAATGGCAAGACCGGACGAACGAGTCGTCATCGCGATTGACGGCTATCAATTCAAACGGGCGCGGGAGGCGAAGAAAGGGAAAATTTTCGTCACCTCGCCGATTGGGGCGAACTTTACGTTTGACGTCAACGTCATGCGCAAGCTCATCGAGGCCATCGACCGCGACCCAGCGCTGGCGGAACAGTTCGGGCTTCCTTCTCAGGGGGCAAACGAATAACAAAGGAACGGCGGTTGGCCGTTCCTTTGTTGGTTTAGCGGAGAGAGGCCGAAGCTCCATTTTTTCACAGATGGCGGTGCTCCCTCACGAATCAAATCTTCTAGCGTCCTTGCCATGCCGCTCGCTCGCGGCCAAACGGATCATCTTCGACATGGCTGGCGGCTGAAAAGACAAAGGCCGCCTTGCGCTCGCTCGTATACGCCGGCCACGCTTCCGGCAAGTGATCGCCGTTCGGGTTGCCGGTGCGGGCAAACGCCAGCCAGGCGTAATGCATTTGGTCAGCGATCGCCTCGCGCTCCGGCCGGTTGCCGACGAAATTCGCGACGCCCGGCTGATGGAGATTGTGAAACACAAACGGCAGCTCGAGCGCGTGGCATGCTTTCAGCTGCCCGCCGAACACCGGCGTTTCATAGTCAAACCGGTACATGTACACATCCGCTCCGTGGGCCGCTTGGGCGTCCGCTGTCCGCAGCATCCCCTCGACAAACACGCGGTACGTCATGATGCGAAGCCACTTTTGCCAGGCGGGCGCCGACGGCTCCGCCGTTTCTGCATAATAGCGAATCGCCGCCTCCGGCACGGGCCCGACTTCACGGTTGATCCGGTCAAGCAGTTCGTGTTCGCCAAGCTTCATCCATGACGGATCCGTCAAGGTAAACAAGTTGTACTCGTCTTTCGTCACACCGATGAGAATCGGAATGCCGCTGGCCGCCCCGTCGTGGAGCGCCTCGATCGGATGGCGCCGCAATACGCGGCCATCCACCACCGGACCGTACATGATTCCCGGACCGAGCGACAGCGCCGCCCGCAGCAGCTCCTCGGCGGGAATCGACAAGAGCCGGCCGCGGTCACCCGGGCGGATGCCGGCACGCTCGAGAATGCGCTTGGTCATCGCCATGGCGGTCTCCGGCGAACGGAGAAGAAGCGATCCCGAACCGCTTTGCAAAATGGCGCGCCGAAACAGCCCCTTCGCCTCCGGAAGCGACAACAGCACGCCGACGCTCGCCGCTCCCGCCGATTCACCGAAAATCGTCACATTGTCCGGATCGCCGCCAAACGCCGCAATGTTCTCCTTCACCCAGCGCAGCGCCGCCACTTGGTCCAAAATTCCGAGATTCCCGGCTTGAGCGTACTCTTCGCCGAACAAATCACCGAGATGCAAAAAGCCAAACACGTTCATTCGGTAGTTGATCGTCACGACAACGACATCGCCGTGTTTCGCGAACGCCGTCCCATCATACCACGGCGAAGAACCCGAGCCGAACAAAAAGGCGCCGCCATGAATCCAAACCAACACCGGGCGCTTCTTCCCATCCGCCGCCGGCGACCAAATGTTCAGGTACAGCCCGTCTTCGCTCGGCGGCTCGCTCATCCGCCCGAGCAATCCGCTGAAAATCGGATCTGACGGCTGCATCACGACAGGACCGAAAGCAGTCGCCTCCCGCACCCCATCCCACGCATCGGGCGGCTCTGGCGGCAAAAACCGACGCTCCCCGACCGGCGCTTTCGCGTACGGAATCCCTTTCCAAACGAAAACGCTTCCATTCATCACACCGCGCAGCCGCCCATACCGCGTCTCGACAATCGTTTGTTCCATCCCTATCCCCCCTAAATATTCTGATCATTCAAAAATATTATAAACGAACGGACCACTTGCGTCCATCGACCTATGCGGGACAATGTCAGCTCGTTGGAATAGGAAAAGGAACAGCACCTAAAAGGCCGGGGATTTAGTGAAAAATCGCGGAAAATGGACTTTTTTCTCAAATAGAGAAGTCTTGCAAAATCAACGCTTCTCTTTCGACCGAAAACAATGGGTTCGGCGAAATCAGTCGTTTTTCACCAGCCTTCTAAAGATTTCTTACTTTCCAGGCAAAATTGGACGATGGTGTGCCCTATCCTACAATGCCATTTATGGATAAATCTCTACCTTTTTTGATGTTCATCATTCCAACATGTGCTTGATGAAACTTTAAGTTGAGGAACCATGCTCATCTGCAGCAAAGTTTATTTTTCAACCGCTTTTAAAAACAAACAGATGCAATAAATGAAAATCATAATTTTATTCATTGATACAGCCCCTTGTAAATAAGTGTTCATCAAAGCACTACGGGCTATTCAATTTCATTGACTTGATTTATTTGAAAGTCGTTAAATGGAACCCATCCCAAAGGTTTGGTGTAATTTACCATGCGAATCAAATATTTATGTTTATTATCTTCCATTTTGATAACGAAATCAAACACATCATTTCTTTTTTTTGTCTTTGATATATAAGTTGAATTAAAG
>NZ_ATCO01000002.1:0-22601 GCF_000422025.1 Geobacillus sp. WSUCF1
ACTTTTGGTGAAGAGCCAATTTATATCGTCCGTTTTATTGTACAGGAAAGAAGGGAGCCACTGTTGTGATGTTCATCACATTTCCTTGTTGTCTACTTTTTTCGTTTGTGTGAGATGTGTCACAACGTTGGCGTCCAAAACAAGGTATGCTGAAGCTGTAACGATTTGGTGATGGAGGGATCCGAAATGGAACAGCGGTTTACCGAACAATCGTTAATTGGCGATATTGTCACGGTCTTTCCGAAAGCAGCGGATTTGTTTAAAGCGCAGCGCATTGATTTTTGCTGCGGCGGGCAGCGCCCGTTAAAAGAGGCCATCGAAGAGCGCGGACTGGACGGCGAAGCGCTCCTTCACCAGCTGAACACCTTGTATAACGAAGCGCAAAACAAGCCAACCGGAAACTGGAGTGAAGCGCCGCTAGCCGACTTGATCGAGCATATCATCAACACGCACCACCGCTATTTGAACGAGGAACTGCCGCAACTCAGCCCGTATGTCACGAAAGTGTTGCGCGTGCACGGCATGCACCATCCGCATCTTTCCCGCGTGCATAAACTGTTTCATGAGTTAAAAACAGAACTCGAGCAGCATCTCATTAAAGAGGAAACGGGAGCGTTCCCGCTCATTTTGCAATTTGCCGACAACCCGTCGCCGGAAAACCGGGAGGCGGTCGAGCAGGCCGTTCGTGAACTCGTCCATGAGCATGACGCCGCTGGCGATCTCATCAAAGACATTCGCGACATCACCAACGACTTCACCCCGCCGGAAGACGCGTGCGGCACGTACCGGCTCGTCTACAACCGACTCGCGGCGCTCGAAGACGATTTGTTTACCCACATCCATTTGGAAAACAACATCCTCTTCCCGCGCGTGTTGGCGGCGGTGAAGGTTTAAAGGAAGAAAGACGCCGATTCGCACTTCCGAAAACATAAACCAAAAACGGGATCGCTTCTTCTACGGAAAGAGCGCTCCCGTTTTTTTCACCCTCCAATATACGACATTTCAATTTTCGGCCGTTGTTTCGCCGTCTCCGCCGTCCGTTCTTCCGAATAGCGGTCCGTCCGCCGGTTCCAGACGGCTGTAATGAGCTCCTTCAGCTCCTCTTTCCCTGCCCCGGCGCGCAGTTTGTCTTTCAACGACACGCCTTTCGAGGCAAATAAACACGTATACAGCTTTCCGTCTGCGGAAATGCGCGCTCGTGTGCAGCTTTGACAAAACGCTTCCGTCACCGAGGCGATAAAGCCGACTTCCACGTCCGTGCCGACGTAGCGGTAGCGGCTCGCCACCTCCCCGAAGTACTCGTGTTCGACCGGCTCGAGCGGATGCATCGCGTTGATTTGCTCGTACATCTCTTTTTTCGTCACGACATGGGAGTAATCCCAGCCGTTCGTCGTGCCGACATCCATGAATTCAATAAAGCGGAGCGGGATGCCCAAGTCTTTAAAATAAGCCGCCATCGGCACGATTTGTGAATCGTTCCATCCTTTTTTGACCACCATGTTCACTTTGACGCCAAGCCCCGCCTCGCGCGCTGCTTCAATGCCTTTCAACACCGGAGCGACGCCGACGCCGATGCCGTTCATTTTGCGGAAAATGTCATCATCAAGCGCATCCAAGCTGACGTTAACGCGCTTCAACCCAGCCGCTTTCAGCCGTTTCGCCCATTTCACCAAATGGATGCCGTTCGTCGTAAGGGCAACGTCCCGCAAGCCGGGAATCATGGACAGCCGCTCAATGAGCGCATCGAGGTCGCGCCGAAGCAGCGGCTCGCCGCCAGTCAGGCGGATTTTTTCAACGCCAAGCTCGACGAAACATTCCGCTAAAAGCGCCATTTCCTCAACCGTCAACAGCTGGTCTTCCGCCAAAAAGCGAAAATTCGGCCCGAACACTTCAGCGGGCATGCAGTAGACGCAGCGAAAATTGCATTGGTCGATGACCGACAGCCGCAAATCACGAAGCGGGCGGGCGAGGCGGTCGGTGATCTTCATCCGGTCGCGCTCTTCCATGGCGCTCCCTCCTTTCCCTTTCATGGGCCGCGTGATATTCCAACGGCCTTCTCCTTATCGCTGCCAACGGCCTAGTTTCGCCGCACAGGACAATAAACTAAATGACAATCCAATCGTGACCGCCACCCATGCCCACGCCAGCTCCATCCGCCCCGACTCCATCGCCATATAGACGGCAGTCGGAATCGTCTGCGTTTTTCCCGGGATGTTTCCGGCAAACATGAGCGTTGCGCCGAACTCCCCGAGGCTGCGGGCAAACGACAGCACCGCTCCGGAGAATAACGCGTGTTTGGCCAGCGGCAGCGAAATATGCCAAAACACTTGGCGCTCGTTCGCCCCGTCGATGCGCGCCGCTCCTTCAATGGCGGGGTCGACGGCCTCCAGCCCCGCTTTGGCCGCCTGATACATGAGCGGAAACGACACAACAACCGCCGCCATCACCGCCGCGCCGGGCGTAAACAATATCGTTGTGTGAAACCACCTTTCCACCAGCTGTCCGATTAGGCTATGACGCCCAAACAAGACAACGAGCAAAAACCCGACGACCGACGGCGGCAATACAAGCGGCAGCATAAACACCGTCTCCACCACTGTCTTGCCGCGAAACCGGCGGCGCGCCATCCACCTTGCTGCCGCTGTTCCAAGGATTGCGACGATCACGCCGGCAAGAAGCGATACGTTTATCGATAACCAAACCGGTGACCAAAACTCTTCCATCGACGAACCTCTCTCTGTTCCGTCTCCCTTTTACCATACGAAAACAAACAGTAGAATGCTGTGATGCTATGCTACTCACATTGTAACATAGAAAAAGGAAAAACCAATTTAGAAAAAATTGTGACGCCTCTCAGAGAAAGTCGCAACCGGTGATTTTTTTCACTCTCTCTCGCTGTGATGATTTTTACAATAGAAATAGCTGAATGAATGGAGGTGCTATCAATGGAAGCTGCAGTGAATGGATATTTTCCCCATTTACGTTCTTTGTTGCAATCGTCGAAAAAAGTGATTCCACTTCGCAAGCACTCCTTTTTGTTCCAAGAAGGGATGCCGGCCAATGAGCTGTACTTGATTCTTTCCGGCAAAGTGCAAGTGAGCAAAATTTGTCCGGACGGAAAAGAAATGTGCTTCCGCATTTGCGGAAGCGGGGAAATCGTTGGTGAATTGACGCTGTTTACGAACGATGCACGCTACTTGTTGACGGCCAAGGTAATAGAGCCAGGCGAAGCGGCAGTCATAAACAAAGAGGAACTGGAACAGCAGCTGCTGATCAATCCGCCCCTTACCCTTGAATATATGCGCTGGATCAGCAAGCATGCCCGGCGGACACAGACAAAGTTTCGCGATTTGATCATGAACGGCAAAAAAGGAGCGCTTTACTCGACGCTCATTCGCCTTTGCAACAGTTATGGCGTCCCGCTTGAGGACGGAAGCATTTTTATTGATGTCACATTGAAAAACCAAGATTTAGCCAACTTTTGCGGCACGACGCGCGAAAGCGTCAATCGGATGCTCAACGCCTTAAAACAGGAAGGGATTATCTCGATGAAGCGGGGGAAAATTACGGTTCATGATTTAAACTATTTGAAAGCGGAAATCCAATGTGAAGATTGCCCGGCGGATATTTGCTGCATTGAGTGAGCAAAACGCCAAGGACAACAAAACGGATCGAGCCGTCTCAGGACACTGATGAAAAAAGCGCCCGACCGGCCGTTGTTCTCGGCACGCCGGACGCTCTTTTTTTCTTGTCGGTTGTGATGCGAATCACTTCTGTTTCTTTTCACCGCCGTATAATGCGTTTTCCCTTTGTCAATTTCAATGTCAGTGATTTGCGCCGTCATTTCAATGCGGACGTCATGCGGACCGATCCGCTCCATTTTTAACGACACCGGCGCTTGGTTGACGCTTGGTGGGCGGCTAACACGTTTTCAGCAGACCGTTGCGCAGAGGCCGTTGTTCCATTTTTATGTTCCGCCTTTGCCTCTCCTCCTCCCCCGTTGCTGCATGCGGCCAAAAGCGAAGCGGCCAACGCGACGGACAATAACGAAGACATCCTTTGTTTCATCGTTCTCCCCCCTTAGATGATTTGATTTACACCTTTAACGTACGGCATTTTCACTTCTTCCCTGGTGATTTGTATCACCAACAGACAGCCATGTTTGAATGATTTGTGAAATAATGAGCAATATATTTTAATCATGTAACAATAGTGAAACGCATACTCACATTGAATAACAGAAAAACACGCCCAAATAAAAAAAGAGGCTAAAAGCGAACAAGCTTTCAGCCTCTCTATACGGTATTCCATTCAAGAAGCGAACCGCTTCGCCGGTTCGCCGGCTTTTTTGCCAAATACGAGCCGGTTCAGCAAGAAGCAAATAAGGGTAAACAAGCTAAGGAGCAGAAAACCGAGCACGTACGAACCTGTTGCATCTTTCATGATCCCCATGACAATCGGCGGAAAAAAGCCGCCAAGTCCGCCCCAGGCCCCGACAAGGCCGGTGACGGCGCCCGTTTCGGCTGGGAACAGCTGCGGCACGAGTTTGAACACCGCACCGTTGCCCAGCCCAGACATCACGGCCACAAACAAACAAGCCGCTGTCATCACCCAAATATTTTCCATTCCAAACGCGATCACCAACGCGCCGATTGTCATTCCAGCGTAGACGAACGTCAACACCCGTTCAGCGCCGATTTTATCGCCAAGATAGCCGCCGACTGGCCGCGCAAGCGTAGCGAGTACAGTAAACCCAGCCGCGCGCATCCCAGCATCCACCGGCGTCAACCCATACAAGTCAACGAGCAGCGACGGCAAGTAAATGCCAAAAGCGACAAACGCCCCGAACGTAACGAAGTAAAAGAGCGACAACGTCCACGTATGTTTATATTTCAATACCGACAGCGATTCACGCACCGTTTTTTGTTGTTTCGGTTTCGGCATATCCGGTGTGAAAAACCAAACGAGAACGAGCATGACGACAACCGGAATGATCATCCTCCAAAAAGCCCAAGGCACACCAAACGCTGCGGCAATCGATGGAACGGAAAACGCAGCAACCGCCGTGCCGAAGTTGCCCATCGCGTTAATCCCAAGCGCCGTCCCTTGCTTTTCCGGCGGAGTCAAGCGGGAAACGAACGTCACCGAAATGGCGAACGACGTTCCGGCCATGCCGATGAAAAACGCCCAAAACAGAAGCATCGCATACGAATCTGCAAACCCTGCGCCAACAAGCGGAATGACAAGAAACAAGAGCAGCAGCGAAAACAGTCTGCGCCCGCCGATCTGGTCCGTCCAAATGCCAAGCGGCAAACGCATGATCGAGCCAAGCAGCACCGGAATGGCGACCAAAATGCTTTTTTGCGTCGATGTCAGCCCGTACATTTGTTGAAACGTACTCGCAAGCGGCGAAAACACGGCCCACACAGCGAATGAAAACATCATGGCGAACGTCGTAATCGGCAGCAGCGCCTTTTGTTTATTCATGAAAAGCCCCTCCCAAACTTTCAAAATTTGTGACGTTGTTTGTACTTCCATCATACGCAGGAGAAGGAAACGGATTTGTGAGGTTGATCACATTCTTGCCTGTTGTCACCATTTTGCCACAAGCGTTGTCACGGTTTTGTCACATCCAAAAAAAGAAAAAGCCCGTCCCCAAAAGGAACGGACACGATTTGGCAGAACGTTTTTCACATACGAACGATAAGAAACGCTGTTGGGCGCACACATCTCTTCCGCCCCGTCTACGGCAAACAACTTGTTTTCTCACCCACTCGCCCGTATCTCCTGCCTCATAAACAACCAATACGCGATCGCAAAGCAGATGAGAGTGGCGGCAATGAGCGCGGTCGCCTGCGGCCAAATAAGCAGCAAACTTTGCGAGAATGGCAAGGGGGCCGCAACAGCGCCGGCCGTTTGCTCCACCGTGACGATCCCTAGCGTTCGGACGTCCGGCGAAAGCAAGGCGGTTGTTGATTCATTGAACAAGTAGCTCGGCGACAATCTCATGAGACCAAGCACCAACTCTTGACGGCCGACCGCCTGCTCGACGGACGTAATGGCGTCAGACTGCAAAAACGGTTTCGCAAACACTTCCACAATCATCGAGTAGAAGAGATTGAAAAACAGCCAAACGGCCATCGACGACAACGCGGATGTCGCCGCCTGGCGGAAGACAACAGAAAACAAAATGCCGAGATTCAGCCAAAAGGCGATATACACAAGACATAACAACAAAAAGCATATGATGCGGGCAAATTCCTCGAACGTGGGTGGAATGCCCAAGATCAAAATGCCCAATGCCGTCACAAGCAGACCGAGAGAGAAAAACAACACAGCGTTCAATAAAAGAGCCGCGACAAACTTGCCATTGATCACATAATCGCGCGGAATCGGCTGGGCCATGAGCCGGCTTAACGTCCCCCGGCTCCGCTCCGAATTGATGGCGTCAAATCCAAGAGCGATGCCGAGCAGCGGCCCGAGAAAGCTGACAAACGTCAGAAACGAAGGCAACGTTCCGTCCGAGACGGTGAATAATTTTAGAAACAAGTAGGCGCCTTTCGCGATTTCCTTGGCCTCTTCCGAGGAATCCAACGCGTCCCGGATCGTCGTCATCGCCGTATACAGCGAGCCGAAGCAAGTGAGCAAGATGAGGGCGATTAAAATGATCATGCGCCAACTCGTCAAATAATCGGCCAGTTCTTTTTTGACCATGGCCGAAAAGGCGCTGTTTGCCCCTCTTGCCCGTTTCTTCTCATCAAGCGCACCCGCCTTCAGCCGTTCGCTCCATCTTTTCACATATGAAAAAACATCGTTTGCCCATCGTCCTTCGTTACTCGCCCTCACGTACATCCCTCCCTTCAAAATAGCGGTGATAAATCTCATCAAGTCCAAAATCCCGCCGGCTGAGATGGAACAGCGAAGATCCGGCTTCGATGATCGTCTGGCTGATGGCGGCGCTCACATCCGTTTGGCAATACACATCCCATCCATTTTCCGTTTGCTCGACTTTGTTGACGCCCGGAATCGCCTCGATTTTGGACCGTAAGGAAGCGTCAAGCGGTGAAGCGACCACATGGATGACATAGGCATCCTGCAAAAACAGCTGTTGCGCCAGGCGCTCGATATTCCCTTCGGCCAACAACCGGCCGCCCACGAACAAGCCGACCCGGTCGCAAATTTGCTGCACATGGTGCAATTGGTGCGAGGACAATAGAACGGTGATGCCTTCATGGCGGCTCAAATTGCGGATCAGGCGAAGCAGCTCTCGCACTCCCTCAGGATCGATGCCCAACGTCGGCTCATCCAAAATGATCACTTCCGGGCGCTTCATCAACACATCGGCCAAGCCGAGCCGCTGCCTCATTCCCCGCGAGTATGTCCCCGCTTTCTTGCGGGCCGCATCAGTCAAATTCACCTTCTCGAGCAGCTCCCACGCCCGCTTTTCCGCCTCGGCGCGGGGAATGCCGTTTAACGCTGCCGTATACAACAAGTTCTCCAAGCCTGTCATGTGATGGTAAAAGCCGACATCATCCGGCAAGTACCCGACTTTCCGTTTCACCTCAATCGGGTTTCGCACCGGATCGATCCCGCATACCCTCACCGAACCGGACGTCGGTTCGGTGAGCCCGAGCATCATCAAAATCGTCGTCGTCTTTCCCGCCCCGTTCGGGCCAAGGAGGCCAAAAATTTCCCTTTTTTGAATCGAAAGCGACAAATGGTCAACCGCCCGATGGTCGCCATACGTTTTGCACAAGTTGTCAAGCTCGATGACGGCAGGTGCTGCCATGCTTACCTCCTCCCGTATGTTTTGATCAAATAGTACAGCCCTCCGGCCACCCCGAGAATGATCAACACCGCCACCACGCCCCAAACGGTCGACGTTTTGACCGAGACGCGAAACGCCGCCTCCGCCGACGTTTCCGCCGTTTGCGCCTGGAAGTTGACGACATAATCCCCAGCGATCGCTTCATCCGACGCTTTCACTTTCGCCTTGACTGTTTTGGAATCGCCCGGGTTCAGCTGGGCGATCGTGCTTTGATCGAATTCCACTTCCCAATCAGGCGGAGCGTCAGCCGTCATATTGATGTTCAAAAGCGGAGCGCTTCCGGTGTTTTTGACGACAAGATCGATCACCCGTTCATGCCCCGCCGTCACATCGGTGCTTAAGTTTCCTGACGGCGTCGTCAGTTTGAGCGCATACGTGCCCGTAATGACCGCTTCTAACGTCAGCTCAGCCGACGTATCGCTCGTTTGCGCTTTGATCGGGATTTTGTACGTGCCCGCTTTCACATTTTCCGGCGGTTTGATCTCTACGGTAATGTCTCTTGATTCATTCGGCTCGAGTTTCACCGACGTAACGGAATTGCCTTCCGATTTGAACGTGACTTGCCAACCTTTTTCCGCCGCCGAACTTAACGCGTAATTTTGCGTCTTGGCGGTTCGGTTTTTCAGCGTGACATCATACGTGAAGCTCGAATCCGCGTGCCCCTCGAGGTTCGTTTGTTCCGACGTCAGTTCCGTTTTAAACGATCCTTGTTCCGTCACGCGGACAAGCAGCGGCAATTTCGATGAACCACTCTCCCCTTTCGCGACGAGCCAAAAGCGGTAATCCCCTTTGTCGGCATCCAGCGGCACGGTCACTTCCAACGTGACCTGTTCTTCTTTTCCGCCTCGGACGGACAGCTGCTCAATCGTTCTCCCCTCAGCGGTAATCGAAGTCGACCATCCTTTCGGCAGGTGGTCAAACGAGAAGGTGACGTTTTCAATGTTGGAACCGTTGTTGATGACATTGACCGTATAGTCGATTGTTTCCCCCGGCGTCACGGAAAGCCCGGTGTATGGCGTGAAGAGAACAACACCGCTTGCCGCCGCTGCCGGGCGGATCGGAAGAAGAAGCGAAAAGAGCGTCAAGATCATGGCGAACATCATGATGACCCTGCTTCGCACGACGTTCACTCCCTCCTTCTGTTTTCACTTCGTATACGCCAGAAATGGATCAATGGATTTGTTTTGCAGGAGAAAAATGAAATTGTAGAATAGATGCAGTAGGGGCAACAATTCCATCAAGCATGTGTCGGGAGGTGGGCAAGATGGAAGATCGACGGGAAGACATGGAACTGCTCGAGAAGATCGCCGAAGGCTCGCGCGCCGCCTTTGACCGTTTTTACGAAAAATACGCTCCGATGGTCTATCATATCGCTCTTCGAATCGTCGGCAACGAGGTGGAGGCGGAAGATGTCAGCCACGATGTGTTTCTCGAAATCTTGCAAAAACCGCACCAATTTGATCCGAAGCGGGGAAGCGTTCAAGCCTTTCTTGCCGTGAAAACGAAAAGCCGGTCGCTCGACCGCCTGCGCAAGAAACGGGATTTGCTAGTGAGCCGCCTTGAGGAAGCGGCTTTAAAAGAAAAGGGGGCGGAATTCTACTTTCTCCGCCAACTGGAACAACTAGTCATCCTCGATGCGTTAGCCCATCTCCCCGAGGAGCAGCGGCAAGCGATCATTCACTTTTACTTTCACGGGGAAACCCAGCGGGAAATCGCCGCCGCGATGAACAAACCGTTAGGCTCCGTCAAGTCGCTCATCCGCTACGGCTTGCGCAATTTGCGGAAACAAAAAGAGTTGTTCCACTGGATGGAAGCTGGCCGAGGTGAAGAACAGCATGAAGCATAGCCATATTTCGGAAGCAAAAATCGTGGACTGGCTGTTAGGGATGCTGCCAGAACAAGAAAAAGAAGACGTGTCCAACCATCTTAAGTACTGCCTTGAATGCCAACGCCTGCTTGAAGCGTGGAAAGACATGGGGCTTAAAGAGGCAGCCCAATATGAAGCACCGCCCCTTTCTCACAAAGAGCGAATTTGGGCACAAGCGGAAGCGCAAAGACAAACAGCGCGCGCGCAGCGAAAGGTCCGCATCGCTTCGGGATGGATCGGCGCCGCTTTGGCCGTCTTCCTTTTCGCCTTGTGCCTTTCCGCTTCGAACGACGGGCCGACCGCTTCCCATGGCGGATCGGATGAGCCATATCGATACCAGATTGTCAAACAACATACCGACATTCCAATTGAGCGAATCATCCGTAATCCCAAAACGAAACAAATTCCGATTGAACCATCGGCGCTTTTTCAACAGATGGACGGCACGATTTGGCTCAATAACGATACGAAGGAAATGCTGATGGAAATTGAAGGGTTGCCGCCGTTTGCGACTCGCGATTATCAATTGTGGATCATTTACACCAACAACGAGGTCAAAGGGGAGCTGTTGACGATCCGCCACGGAGCGGCGCGCATTTTGATCACCGGCGAGGATGTCAAACAGTTCAAGCAAATTAAAGCGAGCCTCGAACCAAAGGGAGGAAGCGCGGCGCCGACCGGGCCGGAGACATTTATTGTCGATTTGGACCACGAATGATATTTCAACATTGAACGCTCTCCCACCTACGCTTGAGCTTTGAGGTGGGAGATTCTTGGGAACACCCGCCCCACAGCAGGCTGTCCACCAAGCCATCCCCGTGCGTCCCACGTTTCTTTACCCCTTCTGTTCTGTGGAAGCAAGAGGAAGAGTGACGGCAAATCCCGATTCATCCCCCACTTACGCTCACGCGTGGAAGTGGGGGATCTTCTCGGTTCAGGATGATAAAAACGGGGAAGGGCGCCTGCTCCTTCCCCGTATGTTTTGGACACATCACCAACGTCCGCCGCATGCGCCCGGGCAACCGTCTCACGAACGCCGCAGCGCCGTCATTTTAAGCGGCCGTTTTTCACCGCTCTCTTACCGTTGGCTTCGCTCTTTTGTCCGCAGCGCCTTTGGAATGTAAACACAATACGGCTCGCTTTCCAAATAGTCTCCCGTCACCGCGTACGCCCGCGAGCGTGAGCCGCCGCACACATATCGGAACTCGCAGACGCCGCATTTTCCTTTGTATTTGTCCGGATTGCGCAAGTCTTGGAAAATCGGCGAGTGTCGGTAAATGTCCGCCAGCGGCGTTTCCCGGACGTTCCCTGCCTTCACCGGCAGCAGCCCGCTTGGGTAGACATCGCCGATATGGGAGATAAAAACAAAGCCGTTGCCGTCGTTTACTCCTTTCGGCGCGCGGCCGAGCCCGTCGACTTGTCCGGTTAAGCCTTTGTTCAACACGTCTTCGTAACGGATGCCGCCTTTTGCCGCTTTTCCTTCACGCATTTTCGCCTGCAGCACGACGCGGCGGTAATGCTGACCCGCCGTTGTTTTGATGTCAAACGGGACGCGCTTGCTCGTCTCATACAGCCAGCGGAACACCCGCTCATGCTCGATGGGGGAAATCATATCCTCCTCTTTTCCCCTGCCTGTCGGCACAAGGAAAAAGACGCTCCAAAGGACGCATTTCAGCTTCTCCACCAACGCCGCCATCTCGTCAAGCACATGAACGTTGTATCGCGAAATGACGGTGTTGATTTGCACGGGAATGTCGAGCTCATGCAAGTAGTGAATCGCACGGATCGTCAAATCAAACGAGCCGCTCACGCCGCGGAAATGGTCGTGAATCTCGGCGTTTGGCCCGTCAAGGCTAAACGCCCAGCGCGACAGGCCGACCTCTTTTGCTTTGCGGATCGCCTCTTTCGTCACGTTCGGCGTCGCGCTCGGCGTCATGGACACGCGCAATCCTTTATCGATCGCATATTTCGCTAAATCGTACACATCCGGGCGCATGAGCGGATCGCCGCCCGTAAAGACGAGCATCGGCTGATCCATCTCGTAAATCTCATCGATCAGTTTTTTCCCTTCCTCAAACGTCAACTCGCGCGGATCGCGATGGTATTGCGCTTCGGCGCGGCAATGAAGGCACTTGAGTTGACAAGCTCTCGTCAATTCCCAAATCACAATAAACGGATTTTCATTAAAATCGCGCATTGCGGCCCCCTCCTTGGCCTCCATTGTACCGCAACATTCAGGCGCGTTATGTGATATGGATCACATTTAGACCTCAACGCTAATTCCATCTTATCTTTCGATTAGCTCAACTGAAACTCCGAAACTGTGGTCAGCCAAAATGGAGGAGACCTTTATTTCAATTTATATATGAATGTGAGCTTATAACATCGCGTTCTACTTTTTTACTTTTTCAAGTCTGAAACGATTGATTCTGTACACTTCATCACAAAGAACATCAATATCCTCTTGATTATGGCTAGTGAGCAAAATCGTCCTCCCTTCTTCCTTGAATTTCCGAAGCAAGTTTCGGATATTTTCAACGCTGTCAGCATCTAAAGCATTGAATGGTTCATCTAAAATAAGCGTTTGTTGATCCTCCATAATGGCTTGAGCAATAGCAAGCTTTTGTTTCATTCCAAGTGAGTAATGTTTGACCTTTTGCGTCGATTCTGGATCTAAACCGACCAACCTCATCGTTTGCTTTATTTTGTCATCACTGATTTTGTTTCGAATGAGAGCCAATGCTTTTAGATTATCAAACCCTGTCTTTCCCGCTATATATCCAGGCCGATCAATGATAATTCCAAAATCACTGGGAAATCGTTTATTGACCCCCAACTCTTCCCCGTCCACGATCACCCTACCGTGATTAGGGAATAGAAATCCACATATGAGTTTGAATAAGACAGACTTTCCTGAACCGTTAGGACCAATAATTCCATAAATTTTCCCCTTTTCCACTGCAAAATTCACGTTTTCAAAAATCGTTGCTCCTTTAAATGATTTACTGACTTGATCTAACAGGATATGCGGCAACTTACTCACTCCTTTTTAGAAATCGAGATCTTGTTTGGAAAAGACATACAGCAAGAAAACAATGGCGAAAACATTCCATAAGAATAGAACGGTGCTGATGCGGTAAATCGAATCATTTGTCAATAAATACGCCATGCTATTCAATCCAGATGGAATAATCCCCCAGTTATTAAAACCCGGGAACATAAAAAATGAAAGTATAGCGATCCCTACGAAACTATAAAATGTTTCTTTGCTCAGCCAAGAGATCAGAAACACAAATAGGACATAAAACGAAACTTGAAGGTAGCCGTTGACCAAAAAATGATAAAACATATCAAGCAATGTAACTGAACGGTCAATAGAAACATGGAAATCAAAAGAAAAACGTTTCAACGACAAAATGAACAAAGCGAGCAATGCTAAAGCGAATAAATATAATCCAATGTATAGCATGATCTTATGATACCACGCCCAAAACCATCGGCTGATCGACTGATAACGTACTAACTTGTAATACCCCATTTCCGACAATTCCGTCTGCAAATGCAATTGGACCAAATAGATGACCCCAAAATAAAGAACCCAATAACATAAAAACGACTTGAAATAAAACGCTTGTTTGGAACCGCCTATAAACATGAAAAGAAACTGGTCCCAAACAGTTTGTCCCACGTTCTCTCGCATTCCAGACCATAATGCTAGAACAACCAAGACAATAAAAGCGGTATATTTCCAATTGTACCCTTTCACATTCAAATCCAGTCGATTGACAATCCATATGAGCAGGATCATCCATCCTATAACCACCGAAAACGATCCCCATATATTGCTGAACTGAGCAACCCCCGAATGCAAAATCAAGTAATGGCACAAATTAAACAGGGAATGAGGAGAAAGAAGTTTAAATGACACTACGCCATACACCCATATGAACACCGCAACAAACACGACAATGTCCTTGTTTTTCCACTTTACATAAAGGATGGCCAAAACAAGGTGAATACAGCTGACACTGAAAACAAGCAAAGCTAAATGCAACACCAACGCTAAAATGGGACTGTTTATAAATTTTTGCAATATTTGCGTTTCGCTTAGAGAAGCATTCAGCCTACTAAACGGACTCCAGCCAGCAAAAGAAGGGGCGCCGATTGACAAAACGAGGCTCACTGCTCCCCAAACGATTATCGATATGCTGGCACTTTGCATCAATCGAACTAGTGTCGCATACACCCAACTTCGATAAGAACCCAACCGTATCAAAACTGCATAATCAAAATCAGACATCATAATTGAAATAGAACGGTATAGAAAGACCGGCAAGATAAAATATAAGATAAGGTAAATATCACCAAAAAACTTATGCAACAAATCCCATTTATTCAACAATAATTTTGTTTGCAACGAAGCAACATACATATGCTCTTTAGCACTTAATCCATATATGTAAATCACTACTCCGAAGAGAATCCATTTGAATGCCAATAGTTCATCCACAAAATCCTTCCATTTGTTTACTACCCTAGTCATGGTGCTTATGCAACCTTTCCTTTAAATAGAACATCAATACCATCACCACAAAACATAAGAAGAGGAATGGCACGAATACTGTCCATAAAGGTTGTTGCGATATACTGAAAGGAAAAATCGTAAAGGTAGGGGAAAATTGGTCATACCCCAAAACTTGAGTAATAAAGTTTCCCAACAAGTAATAAACAAATGGAATGGAAAGCGCTATAAAAGGCTTCTCCAAAATCATGACGAGCAATAATCCCATTGTCGCATACATCATTCCATTCAGCCCTACCCATAGTGAGTAAAGAACTCCATATGGCAGCGTGCCAAGGACAAGCAACTGCTCAAACGTTGTATAAGGGATAGGATTCCCATTAGTTGGATAGAAACGAACAATTCCTAAATAAGGTTCAATATACATAGAAAATATAAAAGGGACGAATACGATCAAAAAGGCAATCAAAAAAGATAGAATCGCATTGACGATCAATTTGCTCAAGAAGTAAGTCGTCAAAGGGATGCGGATACGTACATATGGGATAAAATGGTTTTTTTGTTCACTTGGGAAGGAAATCGAATACACAAGAACCATGATAATGGGAAACAACAGCGGCACAAAATTCGAATTCAAGCGGAGAAAAAGATCCAATTGCCTATAGTAAACGTAGCCATCCTTGATTAGCATAAATTGGATGACAGGCAGAACCAACACCAATGCAGCCCAAACAATGCACTGACGCCACGTAAAGACTCTCACAAATTCCACTTTCACTTGATGCCCCAACATGCTTTACACCCTTTCCCAAGCTTGTTTTCATGTTCAAAGAGAATGGACCATCCAAACGGTTTGGTCCATTCTCATGATAAATCAATTGCTTCTCCACTCCCCTTTTACCCTGACATCTACTAATTGAGTAAGATCCGAGCTAAACTCCACTCTCGCATCCTTGCCTGCTTTGATCGAATTAGGCAGTTTGAATGGTCCCCCAACCGTTTCGATACGGACCCAAGGTCCAGTTCCTCCGCTATAAGAATACACTCTTGCATCCAGTGCTTTCCCCAGTATCGATACTTTCAAATCTGCTGACGCGCCGGTAGTCGACTTCGTTTGCTGAGGAGTAAACGCATTATCATTGAATCTTGGAACAATCACGTCATAATCATCATACGTCGTTCCCGCCTGAGCTACTCCTCCTGCGGCCAGAAGCCCTGCTGCTAAAGCAAGCACGGCAAATTTCTTCTTCATTGAGCATCATCCTCCTCATTATTTCAGAGATCACCGGCCGGCTTCACCCTTACTGTACCAAAATAACATTAAAAAAACATCCGTATTTTCCGCAAATTTCATGGCGGAAAATACCTATTTTTGAAATTTCGTTTACAGAGATTGATCGATATTGTAAAATTTTAACGAATGAAGTTGAGAGAAATGGCCTCATGGATCAAAACAGCACATCACTTATCCCCTGTAAAACTCCATGTTTCACCGCAACGTGTGTTCCAACCAAATCAGTGTTCGACATCCAGCAGCACCAGGATATCCGTTTGGCGGCGGAATTCATCGACAAGCGACGGGTGGCTGAACGATATACAATTCATCGGCGACCGGATCAAGCGCCGCGACCGACCAAGTGAAAAACGGAGCTCCTTCGTATAGCGCAAACGCCTTTGGCCGCCAGATAAAAGACACAAAGTAATTAAAAACGTTCACAAATGAAAAAGGGGCTGATCCAAAACTCTCTCGTGTTCTGGGTCAGCCCTATTGCCATGAAAAAGCAGCTCAACCACGTCCTTTTTCAAACTTGAGAAATGAGCACCTTCTCATCTTTTGATCAGTTCAACCGGAACCCCGAAACTGTGATTGGTCAAAATGGAAGAAACAGCATCCCGTTCCTTTTTTGTATGATAAACAATGTGAATAAGCGCTTCATCCGCTTGATCTCCGCACGGTGCCCCCACTCTCACGCTGACGCCCTCTCCGATGTTCTCTAAGCGAGCGACAAGATCCCGGTGCTGACTCAATGCACGTTTCACTTCGGATTGGCTCGGCAGCTTTCCGCATTCAGGTCGAGAGAATTCTTGTTTGCCCGGAAACGGGATAAGCGACAACCCTATCCCTCCTCCTGCCACCAAAAGCCCTCCGCCCAACACTACGGCAATGCCAATGGCCCACCATCTTTTTTTTCGTCATCTTGATTTGCCCTCCCTCCTTAACCATGACGAATCCCTTTTAGCGCGTGCATGGCATGAGCAGCTTGCATCATTTTCTCATCATGAGTGGCGACGATAACCGTTCTTCCTTGCTTCGCCAATAATTGAAGCAGCTCGATGACGCGATCACCGTTGGCCTCATCAAGAGAGGCCGTCGGCTCATCAGCAAAAATGACTTGTGCATCTTTATAGAGAGCGCGGGCAATGGCCAAACGTCGCTTTTCACCTCCGCTTAGCCGAGCGGCCAATTCTCGTTCTCTTCCATCCAATCCCGTTTCCGATAACACTTTGCGCACCTTCTCCTTGTCGCCAACGACTTTCGAACGAAACAAACTCGAAGCCATTGTGACATTAAACGCAACCGATTCTTCCTCAATGATTCCGTAATCTTGGAGAACGAATGCCGCATGGTGTTTCCAAAACAGACGGCGTTGCTTCGCTCCCCAATTGGTTGTGTCGACACCATCCATCAATACCCGTCCGCTTGTCGGCCGCAAAAGCAAGCCAAGCACATGGAGAAGCGTCGTTTTGCCCGCTCCGCTTGGACCGACAAGCGCCGTCAAAGCTCCAGGGGAGCATACGACACTTTCGTTCTCCATAATCGTTCGCTCATTAATCATCATCGTCACTTGATCGGCCTCAATTCTCATGGAGCCTTCCTCCTTCTTTCTACAACTGGCGCAGGGAGTTTTTCGCAAACACCCAAGCTGCCGCGCCAATATGTATGAACGGCAAAGCAAGCAGTACAAGCGCCCCTGTTAAACCGACTGGCAACCAGCTGTTTGTTCCTTGAAATAGCATGATCACCATGACCATGATCCCCCCCTAAAAACCACTCTTTCACGATTCGCCCGCGCAACACCGCCCACCAAGATGCCCCAGCAAGGCGAAGAGGAAAATCGCGTTTTGCTTTTAACACAGCCATAATAAACGCACTAATGGCGGAGGCAATAGCCAAGGCCGCTAAAAGACCAACAATCGATCCAATTCTAAGCCACACGAAATAGGCATAAAGCTGCGCGCGCAAAATTCCTTCCTCCGCCATATAGTTGACGCGGATCCGGTTCTGAAGGCCGCGTTCAGATACGAGTTTCTGTGTTTCCTCTAGTCCGACAAAACTCAACTCCGACGAAGAAGCGACAGAGATCAAAAAGTTGTCATTGAATAATGAATGGACATGAGGGGCAACCAACAATAACACCTCCTTCGGCCGGGCAAACTCAAGCTGTCCGCCAAAGCGGACAAATGGAAAAGGGGACGATCCGGTCAAACGACACATCTTGACCTCATGCCATATGGCTTGAGCCTGTTGCTGGTTTCTTACATATAACGGGATGGAGAGTTCGACAAATTGTCTCACGTCCTTTGGAATCTGTTCCAGCGCAAGAGGAACCAAAGATAGCCCTTTGTTCTTTTTGCGAACGATATCCAACCATCGCTCATTCACGATAACCATGTAACGATACGGCGCAATGGTCATGCCATCGATGGCGAAATCGTCTTCCGTCCACGCTTTCGATAACACTACGCGATCGTCGGCCTCCGCTTGTCGAACCATGTCCCCCACCGATGGTTGCAACATCTGAAACAACTGCTCGATTTCCGCTCCCCCCGCTCTTCCTGGACGGGACGGGAACACCAACACCGCTTGATCAGCCAACGACTTCCACATGATTTGTTCCTGTGCTGTTTTTCTAGCATTCGTATAAGCTGAAACCGCCGGTGAGACAGCGGAAAGGACGAAAGCAAATACAGCGAGTTTCAATACAGCCGAACTTCTGGCCAAACGCTTGACAGCAGGTTCGCGCATCGCCAACATCTCTGGATTCGGCCATGAGGCAACAGAAAAAATCAACGCGCAAGCCATTGTCAAAGAGATCACCATCGCCTCAGCCAAAAGCAACACTTTACTATAGTAAGGCACGAATCCCCATCCATAGACAAAGCCGACATAAAGAGCGGCCAAGACGTCCAATATAGCGGCGGCCAAAACCATAGCCAGCAAAAAGTGGCTGAAATCCTCGCATTGGATGCGCGACGTCGGAACTCCCGCCAACACACGCAACGCGCGCCCTTTCGCTTTGACCGCCAGCCAGTATAAAGCTAATGACACCATCAGCGCCGAAACAGCCAACAGCGCCACACCAAAATCGCTTTGCACGATCAAAAATTGGAGAATGGTCAACAGAGTCTCTTCGTTCCACTTCTGATCGACCCGATGCGACGCCAGCCAATGTTTCAACTCGTCTATATGATCGGTTTTCCCTGTCACCAAATAATCGCCATTGGCAAACGAATGGGCCAACGCGCGGCGATCGCGGATCTCCGCATCTGGCTCATGGCCAAAGCGCTGAATTCTCTTTGGAAAATCCCCTTTCTCCCCCACTTGAACAAAGATCTGTCCCGACTGATCCCCCCGTAAATCTGGCGCGATTTTCATCAATCCTAGTTCCCATCGATCGCTCATCGCCCCCAACTGTTGAAACACATCTTCCTGACGCAAATCAGACTGGCTAAAATCCAATGTCACTTTCGCTTTCACATCCAGCTGTTCCGGAAAAAAGCGGTCATGGACATCCGAAACAACAATCGCTACGAAAGCTAAGAGAAGAAACTGCACAGCGGAAACAGCGACCACGATTTTTTTATGCATGAGCCTCATTCCTTCCCTAATCCATCATCCCCCGGAAGAGAAAGATCCCATCCCGCTCGGGAAGGGGTGAAAGAAAAGCTTCCAGTCAAACAGATTCATTATTTGCAAATTCTATAGTAATAGGCGTCATCAGACCATGGGAAATTTAGAGCCCCTTTCTCAGCAGCAGAGGTCAATCCTGCAGGGGTATCGACACTTCTTAACATCTCACCATTGTATACAACTGTTGAACCGTGGCACGAAGTTGGATGATAGTAATAGGAGCGAACCATAGCATTCCAGAAGCCATATGTCCATTTTCCTCCCTCACTTGGATATTGGACGGTAGGACCTGGATGCAGCCACGCTCCAGCTTGATTTGGGTTTGCCAAGCCAAAAGCGATGATGGAAAGCACCAACACACCAGCCAATGCCATGACCTTTCGCAACAATACATGGACGGTTTTAGGCGAAGCAAGAATCCCAAACATCAGTAATCCCCCTTTTTATACTTCATGCTTTGATCCAAAATACATCACCAATGATTGAGAACACAGGAATTAGCCGGCCGGCTTCACCCTTACTGTACCAAAATAAAATCGAAAAAACATCCGTATTTTCCGCAAATTTCATTGCGGAAAATACCTATTTTTTGAAGTTTCGTTTACAGAGATTGATCTATATTGTAAAATTTTAACGAATGGAGTTGAGAGAAATGGCCTTATGGATCAAAACAGCACATCACTCATCCCATGTAAAACTCCATGTTTCACCGCAACGTGTGTTCCAACCAAATGCGTCGCTACTCGCTGCGTTTTACGGGGGAGGGGGAAGAGACAATGGTGAAAATCAACATTTTGATCATAGGGGATCATGGCCTTGTCATGGATAGCATCCGTCAGCTTTTGGAACGCGAGCCCGCCTTGGAAGTAGTGGGAGCCGTCTTCTCTCCAGCCGAACTAGAGAAGGAGATCGCTCACTTCCAGCCTGATATCATTGTCATCGATGCTCCGAACCAAAGGCAGAACAACCTCATTTGGACAAAGAACATCTCATCACGATTCCCTGCAAGCAAAGTGGTCATGTTATCGGGGGATGCCAGCGCAGAATATGTACATGCCGTCCATGAGGCAGGCGCCTATGCTTTTGTATCCAAATGCGATTCTGCCGAAACCCTGATTCACGCCATTCGGGAAAGCTATCGCGGGGTGAAATCGTTTCCGGCCGATCTTGCTTTCTATGATGGTTCGCCCTTGACCGACATGGAATTGGCCGTTCTCGATCTCATTGCTAGAGACAAAACAAACAGCGAAATCGGCGAACAACTGAACATCAGTAAACGAACCGTGGAACACCACGTGTCTTCCATTTTGCGAAAACTTCACGTCAAATCGCGGGCGGGAGCAGTCGGAAAAGCGTTTAGGCTCGGATTGCTTGAGTAACCCTGTTTAGTGGTGGGCGATTCAGGCAGCTGAACCATTCCATGGTCAAGGATGGCTCTTCTGATTGAAAAAAGTGTATGCTGTGTCTGCTTCTGCCACAATTCCCCCTTCACCGGTACTCTTCCTCCGTATTGACATTGCGCCATACGGTTTCATCCGCGGCAAGCTGTTGGGCGTCAACATAGCGGACGCGGGCGCGGTCAAGGAGCGCCGCCATCCTCCGTTCGCCGTCATCAAGCAGTTCAGCAATCACGAGGCTGATCCGCCGGTGGTATAAGGCGACCAATGGCTCGGGGCGGCCGCCATGGAGCGGGACGATGGCATCAACCATCGGATCGATATGAGAAGCAAGCCGCTCTGTCACTTCCCTCCGCATGTACGGCATGTCGCACGGCAAGACGAATACCCAGTCGGCTCGGCTCTGTTCCATGACGGTGTAAAGGCCGGCCAGCGGCCCAGAACCACGGTAACGCTCCACATCAAGCAGCACCGGGATGTCCGTTTGCCGGCGGAATTCATCGACAAGCGACGGGTGGCTGACGATGTACAATTCATCCGCGATCGGATCGAGCGCCGCGACCGACCAAGTGAAAAACGGAGCTCCTTCGTGCAGCGCAAACGCCTTCGGCCGCCCGAACCGGCGCGACTGGCCGCCGGCGAGCACCGCTCCAGCAATCGTTTGTTTCATCATGCTTCCCCTTTCCGGACATCCATCGTTTGTTTTTACCGTACCATACCAACCGGCGAAAAAAAAAGATTTCCGCCTGCAGACGGAAATCCCAATGGAGCGGATGATTTATTTTTTGCCGATGGCGACCCGCCAGACGTCCGGCCCTTCCTCTAAGTACTCCCATGTAAACTGATCCGGACGCTCCATCATAAATTGGTATTGCAACGGACGCGGATCATGGTCATTGACAAGCTCCATTACTTCCCCCGGCTTCAAATTGTCAAACAGCCGAAAAATTGCCGGATGGCGATCCCGCGGCGGATAGTCCGGGGCGTGGATTTTGGCAGCAAATTGGTTCATAACATTGGCCTCCTTTGTAGTATAATGAATTATATACTTTATCATAACCGCTTGAGCCTTGGGCGGTAGTGACGAGCGTCACAGCCCGAAGGTGAACATGTTCAATCCCCATGAAAGGAGAAATGGCGGTTGGAAGAGCTTGTTGGCTTTTGCGCGCAATGCGGCAAGCCGATCCATTGTCTGCATGGTTTTTTAAACGGCGTCGTCAGCCGAGAAACAGAGACGTTGTACTGCTTTCCATGCCATGACAAGCAAAAGGAAACCGAACACACCACGCCGGACAAATGCCACAAGTGATTGAAAACGTTCACAAACGAAAGGGGGCTGACCCAAAAATCCGCTAAAAAGCGGACTTTTGGAGTCAGCTCTTTCTTTATGAAATCGTGTATTGATCATGAACGATTCCGACTAAATCCCATGTTTCACCTTAATAAAGGAAGTTCGATTTTCGTCAAAACAATGCCGCTGCCGGGATTAACATGACCGTACGGGCTAAAACGCACTCCTTTTCCTGGACGGATGCAAAGCGACAATGACCCAAAACGTTATGTTCAAATTTCTGTGAATCATTTATAATATGAATGGGGAACGATGATCCTCATTTGTTCTGCGCTACAATCCCATCCCTTTCCTCAACCACTTACTCTACACGCTCGTTTCCCCAGTTCTCAAAAGAAAGGAGCGATTCATCACCACCCGCTTTCCCATGGCTACTGTATAAGAAGGGAGGATTTTCCTTGGAAGCGATATTGAAACAAATTTTGGACAAGCTCCAAATTATCGAACAGGAAGTAAGCGACGTCAAAACAAACATGGCAACGAAACAAGAACTCGAAGAAGTGAAGCAAAACTTCACAACAGAGCTTGAGGATATTAAAGCCAACATGGCAACGAAACGAGAACTTGAAGAAGTGAGGAATCGTTTCACAAAAGAGTTCGAAGATATTAGAACCAACATGGCCACTAAACAAGAACTCGAAGAAGTGAAGCATAGTTTCACAAAAGAGATCGAAGACATCAAAGCCAACATGGCTACCAAGCAGGAGCTTGAAGACATCAAAGC
>NZ_ATCO01000003.1:0-6307 GCF_000422025.1 Geobacillus sp. WSUCF1
TTGAAACAACTTCTCTGCTGATTTGCAGTCTTGAACTGAAGAATAGTTGAAGCTTCCTATTGCAAACAGCTCTTTTATACTAACATGCCTCTTTTTTCTTGTCAAGATCTTTTCCGTTGCTTTTCGTCACTCACCGCTATCGAACACTCTGTCGGATTAGCGACGATTTTTAATATACCACTTACCAATCAAAAATGCAATATCTTTTTTAAGGGAATTTCAAGAACCGACGCCAGACCGTTCCTTTAGGCTTCCTCCATCTCTTCGACGGTAAGAGGACTGGCAAATAAGTTTCATAACCGCCATGGCTGTCCGCATAAGATGTTATTAGGACAACGATTTTACAATGCAAAAAAGGGGGCCGATGTCATGTTTTACGCGTTGAACGGACGGACGCTGAAAAAAGCTCTCATTATTATCTGCTCCGCCTTTTTCACCGCCGTTGTCTTGTACGCTTATGAAATGAACCGTCCCGTTTTTTCGCTTCCTTCTGGGCCGACGGCGGTATATAAAGTGGACAACGCCCGCAATGAGGTGGCGTTGACGTTCGATATCAGCTGGGGAGATGAGAATGCAGACAAAATTTTGGATGTCTTGAAGCAGCATGGGATTCAAAACGCGACCTTTTTCTTATCCGCCTCATGGGCCGAACGCCATCCAGCCGTGGTGAAGCGGATCAAAGAGGAGGGGCATGAGATTGGCAGTATGGGATATAACTTTGTCAACTATACGGAACTTGAGAACGCCAAAATCCGTCAAGATTTAATGATGGCGAAAAAAGTGTTTGACATGTTGGGAATGAAACAGGTTGAGCTGCTGCGCCCCCCTGGGGGGAACTTCAACAAAAATGTGTTAAAGGTTGCTCAGTCCCTCGGCTACACTGTCGTCCATTGGAGCATTGACTCGAAAGACTGGCTCAACCCTGGGACAGACCAAATTGTTGAGAACGTCACGAGGGACCTGGAACCGGGCGATATCGTGCTCCTTCACGCATCTGATTCGGCAAAACAGACAGCCAAAGCGCTGCCGAAAATTATCGCTTCCATGAAAGAAAACGGCTACAAAAACGTCAACCTCTCCGAGCTGTTGGCGAATGGCGAAGCCGAAAGCCGCGGGATCGAGTGACACGTTCCGACAACGGCCTGCGCCGGTGCGGTTGGATTGCGGCGGCAGACAAGCCGCCAATTGGAATGATTGGCTTTTGGCGAACACGCCGTTTTTTTCGCGGCTGCCATAAGAAAACAGGCGGCGCCTTGCTTTCTTTATTGTTTCGCGCCGCCTGTCAATTTATGCAGTATAAGAAGCTGGTATGCATTGCATACTAATAAAGGAATCAACATCAAATACAGCCAATCACGGTCGTTGATGCGCAACACGGGAAACCATTCAATGACCGTAACGACGACCATAAAGAACAAAGCCGGAACGAACGCCCCTTTGTTCGTCTGTGCGCTCTTGACGTAGGCAACAACGAGACCAACCACCAAAATGAACAATGCGGTCAATAGATACGGAATGATTGAATCGCCCTTGTCCGCAAACGCCATGTAGCGGAAATACACTAAATCGAACAGCACGAACATGATCAAAACAACCTGCACAGCGTTCCATAGCGAACGGAAGATGCCAAGCCCGAACCGGTGGACGGTTAAATAAGCAAAAAACCCCGCCTGACTGATGACGCTGAAAATAAAGCCAACACCGATATGCCATAACAAAACAGCCATAAATTCGACCATTTCCAGGCGCAACAGCAAGCGCCCGAATTCTTCCCAGTTGAAAACAATGCCGACGGCCGCCGTGGCGATGCCGCCGATCAGCAGCGTCGATAAAAATAAACGCACCCATTTGCGGCTGTTCACAGCTTCATCCTCCATCATTTCAGCATAACCCGCTTACCATTTTACCAGCGCCCTTGTGAAAAAGCCAGCTCCGATCTCCCCCATGTATATTTTTTTCGCCAACATTCATATTAAGGGTGAGGGATTTTTGCAGAAAGGAGCTCACTTTCATGAACAAATGCCTACCGCTCCTCTTGCTCAGTTTTCTCGTTCTTGGTTCCTGTGCCCCTCAAGAAATCAGCCCCCCTCCCCCGGATTATGACGAAACGAAAAAGATGGTTGTTGACATTTTAAAAACCGACGAGGGGAAAAAGGCGATTCAAGATATTATGTCGGAAGATCAGATGAAGCAGCAACTAGTCATAGATCAAAAAGCTGTAAAAGAAACGCTGCAACAAATGCTGACATCCGATCAAGGAAAAAAGTTCTGGGAAAGTGCGTTAAAAGACCCGAAATTCGCTGAAAGTTTTGCCAAAGGGCTGCAAGCAGAACATGAAAAAATGATGAAGGCGCTCATGAAAGATCCCGATTACCAGGCGCTGATGATCGATATTTTAAAAGATCCAGAAATGGAAAAAGCCATGGTCGATGTCTTAAAAAGCAAAGAGTTCCGCCAGCATTTGCAAAAGGTGATCACGGAAACGTTGAACAGCCCGCTGTATCAGGCGAAAATTCAAGATATGTTGATGAAAGCAGCTGAAAAGGTTCAGCAAGGCGGAGAAAAACAAGAAGAAGAAGGCGGAGGGGAAGGGGGAGAGGGAGAAGAAAGCACCGGCAACCAACAAGGCGGAGGAGGTTAATCAAGCAAAAAAGCGTCCGTGCGCTGAAAACCGCCAACGCTCTAATCGGCGGTTTCTCGCCATCGGACGCTTTTTGTGAAACCGATTAATATTTCGCAACGATTTTGCGGGCGATATCCATATAAATTTTCCCGATCGGATGATCTTCTGCGTAAACGGACGGAGCGAAGTCGTCGTCGTTCCAATCCGGCTGCTGAAGCGGCAGCTGCCCTAACAGCTCGGTTTGCAGCTCTTTGGCCAGCTTTTCTCCGCCACCCTTGCCGAAGACATACTCCCGCTCTCCTGTTTTCCGGCTCTCGTAGTACGACATATTTTCGATCACGCCGATAATTTCATGTTCGGTGCGCAACGCCATTGCCCCAGCGCGGGCAGCGACAAACGCAGCGGTCGGATGCGGAGTCGTGACGATAATTTCTTTGCACGACGGCAAGAGCGTATGGACGTCCAAGGCGACGTCGCCCGTACCAGGCGGCAAGTCAAGCAGCAAGTAATCCAAGTCTCCCCATTCGACCTCTTTGAAAAAGTTGTTCAACATTTTCCCAAGCATCGGGCCGCGCCAAATGACCGGGGCGTTATCCTCGACGAAAAAGGCCATCGAAATGACTTTTACGCCAAACCGTTCGACCGGGATGATTTTGTCGCCCCTCACCGTCGGGCGCTCGGTGATTCCCATCATGTCCGGAACACTGAACCCGTAAATGTCCGCGTCAATCAACCCGACTTTTTTGCCGAGCCGGGCGAGCGCCACCGCCAAATTGACAGAAACGGTCGACTTGCCGACACCACCTTTGCCGCTAGCAATGGCGATATACGTCGTTTTTTGCTTGTTTTCGCTATATTTCTCCACCACATCGCGCGGCAGTTCGGCGAACCGCAGCCCGACCGTTGCAGCACCCGCATCTTTCAGCTGCTCGACGATCGCCGTTTGCACGCGAAGCTGCTCGGGCGTTCCGGTTTTGGCGAGCGCGATTTTCACGCTGACATGGTTTTTCTCTTCCTTAATTTTGATTTCTTGAATGGCATTCGTCTCTTTAAACGTTTTGTTTAAAAAGGGATCTTTCATCTTTTCAAGAATGGCGCGCACTTCAGTTTCCGTCAACATCGTATTCACCAACCCTTTTGCAAATCAATGGTCATTTCTATGTGTTATCATACCATAAATCGGCAGACGGCCGCCATGTTTGACTTGCTCCCGCACGTCCCCGCGGTTGAAAAAGGGGAATTTCGAATTCCTTTTGGCGAAACAAGGCCGGTCGGCTATCTGTCTCCTCTGTTCCGACCTTAAAAAATCCCCGCTACTCGCGAGGCGTATGTTCATTGGAAAAGTAGCGGAGCACTCCTTTATAAATCGAGGCGGCCAGCTTCGTTTGGTAGCCATCAGACACAAGCAGCTCTCGCTCATCGGGATTCGACAAAAACCCAACCTCGACAAGCGCGCCGGGGATTTTTGCATGCTTGAGCAAATAGACGGTATCAATCATTTTTGCCAGTCGATGGGTGTTCTCCAAATTGCGCCGCAATTCCGCTTGGATAAATCTCGCCAGCCGCTCGTTTTCGATGAAAGACCCGTAATAAAACGTCTGCGCCCCTCGCCAACGCGGCGACGGGATGGCGTTGAGATGGATGCTGATGAAAAGATCGGCATTCGATCGATTGACGAAAGCCGTTCGTTCGAGCAAATCCTCCGTTTTCCGTCGGCTGTAGCCGCGTGTGGACGGGCTGGCCAAGTCCCGATCCGTCTCGCGCGTCATCAGGACGAGCGCCCCTTGCTGCTGCAGATAATCGCGCAGCTTTTTCGCCACGTTGAGCGCGATGTCCTTTTCCACCGCCTCACCACCGACGGCGCCGCCGTCCGGCCCACCATGGCCGGGGTCCAATACGATGATTCTCCCCGATAATGGGAGATTCCATGGTTTTGTTGATGTCAAATCGGAAAATAAAGACGGAAATAGCAAAGTGCTCATAAGGGCGACGGCAGCAAAAGCGACCAGCCACTTCCATTTTTCTTTCATTGTTTCTCCTCCCGCACGTTTCCCTTCTCTATCTTATATGGGACAAGGCGCGGGAATAGAACTCATTCAGCGAAGTTTTAGACGATGCCGTTTTTTGCCCCGCTCAAATCCTTCCGTCCACCAGTTGCCGATATATTGTTCACACGCGTCATACAGCGACTGGCTGAGGAAATCGTTGTCGATATTGCCCCAAAAGCAAAGAAAATCAAACAGCGTATCGATCAAATATTTTTCTTCTTGAGCACATCGACAGCGTACGCTGGCCGCAGGCTCCCCATAATAGCCGAATCGGCTGTAGCGAGCGCCGAGCAAATACGCTTCAATGGCCAGATCAATGCAGCCTTCCTCCACAACGGATGGGAACATCCGATACGCCGTATAAAACGGAACAAAGTGCTCAAGCGCTTTGGTCCGTAATTTCTCAAGCGACAGTTCGCGCAACATGTTCCGTTCATAGCGAAGCTGCTTTTCCTGCCTTTTTTCCGCCAATGAAGTGATGACTGTCATCGTCTTTCACGCTCCTTTACGATGTAGTGTCTAACGATCGCTCACAATCATACGCGCGGGCGAAAGGCAGAAATAAGCAAAAAACCCAGCCAAATCGGCTGGGTTGGAACATCACGCGATTAACGTTTCGAGAATTGCGGAGCGCGGCGGGCGCCTTTGAGCCCGTATTTTTTGCGTTCTTTAACGCGAGCATCGCGCGTCAGCAAACCGGCCCGTTTCAGCACCGTGCGGAACTCCGGATCGACTTCAAGCAACGCACGGGCGATGCCATGGCGAATCGCACCGGCTTGGCCGGCAAATCCGCCGCCTTGGACATTCACCAAAACGTCGTAGCTGCCAAGCGTTTCGGTCAGTACGAGCGGCTGTTTGACCATTTCGATGAGCGCTTCCGTCGGGATGTACTCGCGAATGTCACGCTTATTGACAATGATGCGGCCATCGCCCGGGACAAGGCGGACACGGGCGACCGAGCTTTTGCGACGACCTGTGCCGTAATATTGTACTTGTGCCAAAATCATACCCTCCCTTATGATTATCCGCGAAGTTCATACACTTCTGGTTTTTGTGCTTGATGCGGATGTTCGCTTCCACGGTAAACGTGCAACTTTTTGAACATTTGCCGGCCGAGGCTGCCTTTTGGAAGCATGCCGCGCACCGCACGTTCGATCATTTGTTCCGGGTAGTTCGTACGCATTTCCAGCGCTGTTCTTACTTTTAAGCCACCCGGATATAAGCTGTGGCGATAGTACAGTTTTTTCGTCAACTTTTTCCCAGTCAGTTCAACTTTGTCCGCATTGATGACGATGACGTGATCTCCGCAGTCAACATGCGGAGTGAACGTCGGTTTATGTTTGCCGCGCAACAGCGCCGCTACTTCGCTGGCTAAGCGGCCTAACGTTTTGCCAGCTGCGTCGACAACGTACCATTTACGCTCTACTTCATTCGGTTTCGCCATATAAGTCGTACGCAATGCAGTTCCCTCCTAAAATAAAAAAATGAACAAACAAATGGTCGTTTATTTCAACACGATTATGGTCCGGGGCTAATCGTGGAAAATACATGCCATATGATATAATAGCTTGCCGGCGCGCCAATGTCAAGAAGATGTTACACAAGGACTCGTTGCCGTGACATACTCCCACCACCT
>NZ_ATCO01000004.1:0-3931 GCF_000422025.1 Geobacillus sp. WSUCF1
CCCCTCTGAATGTAATATATAATAAATTACATTCAGAGGGGGTTTTGAAATTGTGAAAAACAATCTTAAAGTTGCTCGTATCCAAGTAAATCTGACCCAACAACAACTGGCAGAAAAGGTTGGTGTAACTCGCCAAACTATCAGTTTAATCGAAAAAGGAAAATACAATCCTACTTTAAAATTGTGCCTCGAAATTTGTTATGCGGTTAATAAAACGTTAGATGAAATTTTTTGGGTAGAAAAGGGAGAGTGATTAAATTGCAAAAAATAAAAGACGAACGATTATTATTGAAAAATCTGCAAAATTTACGAATTGCCTACATTTTACAGACGCTTGGAATCATCGGAATATTAGGCTATGACCTAATAACAAAAGGAATAGATGGAATGAGAGAAAATCCATTATGGTTTGTGTTTATCCTTACAACGGTCGTATCAACTTTCTTATCAATGAACATTAGTGTGGAATATGAAAGTCAAAAAAGGTCACCCAAAAAAGGATTCCTAATATCACTTGTTGTATTAACACTTATTTCAACTATAATAGGAATCCTCACATCATTAAGTGAAGGCTTTACTGCAATTAATGGTGTTTTAATTGCAGGAATAATTTTTATATGTGGAATCGTTCCGATTTCTTATCTATATTATTTGAGAAAGAAAAGAATAGATGATCATACAGATTGAAGGAATAAACAATTGGAAAAACTTTTTAAAAAAGGATCTTCACCACAAGTTGTACTTGATCATTGAAGATCGGTGTGCATAGAGAAAATAGAGGGTACAAAAAATGCGAATTTTCCTGTATGGTAAAGGTGTCCAAACCAAACCATTGGAGGAAAATTCGCATGTACGCTCAGTTTATCAAAGAACTCATCGATTTACCAGATGTTTTGATTCAAAAGGTGCGAAAAGAAGAAGAACGTTGGATTTTCGAACTTTCTCTTCCCGAACAATGCCCGTTATGTCCTGTTTGCTTGAAACGCACGATCAAAATGACAGGAAAAAAGAAGCAATGGATGCATGGGTATGCTCAACGGATCGGCATCTTTTGGGTGGAACTCCCTGTGGAGCGTAGACGTTGTTGTACATGTGGCATGACATTCAGCACGTCTTATCCCGGAATTTCCCCTCGAAGTGCAGCGACGGATGCGTTTCAGCAATGGGTGGCGCAATCTTGCATCGGAACATCCATTCAGGCGGTGGCTCGTATGCTCAAGCTTCCGTACACGACCGTTGAACGCTGGTTTTATACCCATGCCCCTTCCTTCCTTCCTATCGAATGACATCCAACCAAAGGCAGTTTGTGTCGATGAGTTTGCGTTTCGAAAAGGACATGATTACGGAGTGGCAGTCATGGATGCCGAAACGGGAGAAGTGTATGCCGTTGAAGCAGGAAAGAACGAGGAAGCCATTGGACGTGTGTTGGCTCCTGTGTCTGGTTCTGTTCAGTATGTCGTGAGCGATTTGGCTCCAGCGATAAAAAAAGCCATTCAAGGGGTGTGTCCGGAAGCGAAGCATGTGGTCGATTATTTTCATGTGATTCAATTGTTTACGGAAGCGTTGGATCGATGCCGCCAATCCTTCGGAAAAGGGAACAAGAAACACGGGCATGTTCGGTATGTTTGCCGCTTATTGACCCAGTGTCCCGAGAAACTCACCGAGGAGGAGCGCCAAACGGTGCGGGAGTGGCAGAAAGAGAGCGATTCCTTGCAGGCTGTCTATCAATCCCTTCAACATTTTCGTTATGTATCCAAAAGCCAAAGCGAGCGACAAGCGAAACGTCGTTTGAACGCCTGGGTTCATCGGTATTTGTTTTGTCCTTGTTCTGCTGTTCGCGCCATCGCAAAATCACTCGTCAAACGAACAGACGAAATCATATCGTGCATTTTATCCCCTTATTCAAATGGGAAAATGGAGGGAACAAATAACAAGATCAAGCTGATGAAACGTCGGGGATACGGATACAGAAATATCCAGCGTTTTGCATTGCGGGTTCGGCTAGAAATAGCTAACATACTTTCATGACAGGTGCAAGTACAACTTTTGGTGATGAACCAACTATGAGCATACAACTAGAAAAATCAAGTCAGAAGTATTATCATAATTTTTACACAACTCTTATTCAACGCAGGCGGAGGCGTCACATCGCCGCTCCCCCTGCCATTTTTCCTTTTATGGGGGAAGGAGCGTGATTCATGGGCCAAGAAGCATTGTGGACAAAACACTTTGCCAGCCTTTTTATTTGCAATTTTTTCTTGTTTGCCAACTATTATTTTCTTTTGGTCACCATGCCGATTTACGCCATTCATGACTTGCACGTCGAGGAATCGCTGTCAGGGCTTGTGTCGGCTGTTTTTTTGGCGGCGGCCATTATCGTCCGTTTTGCCGCCAACCAGTTTGTCGAACGCTACGGGAAGCGATTGATGCTGAGATGGTCTCTTCTTCTTTTCATTACATCTTCCGTATTGTACCTATTTTCCCACAGCCTGCTCAGTTTGCTTGCCATCCGCTTTTTGCACGGCTTAGGGTTCGGCATTGCCACGATGGTAGGCGGAGCGCTCGTCGCTGATATCGTTCCATCGACACGGCAAGGGGAAGGAATGGGCTATTTTGTTTTGTCCTCCAATCTCGCTATGGTGGCTGGGCCGTTTTTCGGCCTCTTTTCTCTTGAACGCCTTGGGGCGTTTTGGATGCTGATCATTGCGCTTGTATGCACCGTCGCTTCTTTCCTTTCTGCGCTGTCTATCCGTTCGGCAACGCCGCAGGCGAAGCAGTCATCTTCGAAACTGCGAATCCAGCTGTCGCTGAAGCAGATGATCGAGCCTTCCGTGCTACCGCTGGCGTTCATCGGTGCATTGTTCGCTTTGACGTACGCGCCCGTGCTGTCGTTTGTGTCGGTCTACGCCAAATCGCTTCATCTTGGGGAAAGCAGCAATCTCTTTTTCGTGATTTATGCTGCGGTGCTGCTTGTTTCCCGTCCGTTTACCGGGAGATGGTTTGACGCACACGGACCGAAGGCGCTTATTGTATTTTGCACATCTTCATTTGCCGTCGGGCTGTTTTTGTTAAGCATAGCGAAAACGACAGGAATCTTTTTATTAAGTGCAGCTTTGATCGGAATGGGCTGGGGCAATTTGTTTCCGGTTTTGCAGACGATGGCGATTCAATCAGGCTCTTTGTCGCGCAGTTCTTCTTCCCTCGGCACGTTTTTATCGTTTTTTGACGTTGGCATCAGCGCCGGCTCTTTTCTCACCGGCGTGCTGATGGCCTCAATCGGATTCCGACCGCTTTACGCCGGAGATGCATTGTTTCTGCTCGCTGTTTTTGCCCTTTATTTCGCCATGATCGAAAAACGACGAAAACACAAACACCGCCACGCCCAACAACAGCAACGCGCCTGACCATACGACGGTTGCCGCCTGCCGCGAAGTATGGTACATTCAAAATGCAGACTGTACGGAAAGGAAGAAGAGGATGAAACAACTGACATGGATCGCCACATGCATGTTGTCGCTCAGCGTTCTGCTCTCAAGCTGCACCGATGACGGCGTTCAGGAACAAAGCCACTCGCAGATGACGAAAACCGCCACCGGCGATATTCGCGAAACAACAAAATCGATCGAGCATTTGCCAAGCTTTTTGAGCGCGTTTGAAGAAGAGATGGCGGTCTTGTACCAGCAGGCGGCCGAACACCGCGAGCTGCTTGAGAATATCCCTTGCTATTGCGGCTGCGGGCAATCAGCTGGCCATAAGAACAATTACGACTGCTTCGTCTATGAAAATAAACAAGACGGCTCGGTCGTCTGGGATGATCATGCGACCAAATGCGGCGTCTGCTTGGAGATCGCCGCCGAATCGATCGCCGCTTACGATCAAGGGAAATCGATCAAAGACATTCGGCATATGATCGATGAAAAATATAAAGAAG
>NZ_ATCO01000005.1:0-335 GCF_000422025.1 Geobacillus sp. WSUCF1
AACAGGTGGGCCGCTTCGCCGGCCAACAGCACACGGTGATGGCGGTCAGTGAGCGACTTCGCAACCACCTGGAAAAAGCGGTACGTCGACACCCACGTAATGCGATCCGCGTATTTTTCCGGCATCACTTTCGGCAGCCATTGCTTCACGCCGTCCACACTGCCGAACTGCTCCGGATCATCGCCGTCAAGCAATTGCAAATCAATGCGCCACCCGCCGGCAAACGGTACAAAGAGAACGTTGCGGCCACCCACAGCCGGATGCTGGTAATGAAACACCCGCTCAAGCGGCAGCGGATCGGCTTCATCTTCTTTGACATCCACGACGACAAAGTA
>NZ_ATCO01000006.1:0-367 GCF_000422025.1 Geobacillus sp. WSUCF1
CCTTTGCCAAACACGGCGTCGTATGGCCGATCAAGCGCACCTTGTTCCGCGGCAAGGAGGTGTATATGAAGCGGTATCCGGCTCCTGATCCGAATGCGCTTCCACCGTTTACAAGCTTGCCGCAAGTCGAGGCGGAGAAGTTTTTGTATCAAGCCTGCCTGAAGGCAGGGGTCGAATTCGTCTGGGAGACGCCGGTTGCCGATGTCAAAACCGATGAGGAAGGAGCCACTGTCATCACGGCATCTGGCGAACAATGGTCGTGCGATTATCTCATTGCGGCTGACGGGGCTCGTTCGACTGTCCGCCAGTCGGTCGGCATCGAAATGGAAGGGCCGCGGACGAAAGACTACTTTGTCGTCGTGGATGT
>NZ_ATCO01000007.1:0-16098 GCF_000422025.1 Geobacillus sp. WSUCF1
AAAAAATCTTTCGAAAGCTAAAGGGTGCGATCGATGATGAAAGTATTGTTTTTGCCGCTGTTTCAAATGAATACGGGACACCATAAAGTAGCCGATACGTTGATGGATTTTTTGCGCCGCCAGTTTCCGGCGGTCGAAAGCAAAAAGATCGATTTTTTGAGCTATTGCAATGAACTGATGGAAAAAATGGTGTCAGAGGCCTACTTGCGCTGGATTCGCTCGCATCCTGCTTCGTACCACCGTGTGTACAAAACGCTGATGTACCAAGAGCCGCCCCGGTTTGAGTTCATTTCGTTTGAGCCATGGCTGCCTTATTTTGAAAGCAAAATGAAAAAGATGGTGGAAGAAGAACGGCCGGATTTAATCGTCTGCACCCATTCGTTTCCGTCGCGCATTTTGCAGCGGCTGAAGCGAAAACGGGTGCTGACGGTTCCAGTTGTCAATGTCTACACCGACTTTTTTATGAACAGCATCTGGGGGAAACGGTTTATTGACTATCATTTTGTTCCCCATCAAGAGGCGAAATGGGAGCTGATCACGAAGTACGGGGTTGACAAAGGACGCATCATCGTCACTGGTATCCCAGTGCACGATGTGTTTATGAATCGGTCGGAAGCGAGACGCAAGCGGGACCTCGCTCATGTGCTTGTCGCCGGTGGAAACCAAGGGCTTGGCAATATGCTGGCGTTTTTGCGGGCGGCCCGCACGTCAACGTTGTTCCGCTATTCGGTGCTGTGCGGCGCCAATCGCCAGCTGTACGAGGAAATCGCCAGCTGGCAGCTGCCTCATATCCGGCCGCTTCCATACATCGCTGACCCGGAAGAGATGAATCGGCTGTATGAAGAGGCGGATGCCGTCATTACGAAACCAGGCGGGGTGACGGTCAGCGAGTTGCTTCATAAGCGCATTCCGATTTTTACGATTGATTGCTTGCCTGGGCAGGAGCGCATCAATTTGCAATATTTACAGCAAAATGGTCTCATTTATCATTTGGTCGGGCCAGAAAGCGGCGAGCAGCACATGCTTCGCTTGTTGATGGATGACGTGGAGAAAAACCGGTTTTTCCGCCGTGTGTCCGATTATTTTGCCGGCGTGGAAAAAACGGGGCAAGAAGCGCTCGCCGAAGTGGTAGCGGCCATGCCGCAACGCATGGCTTGGCGCGTGTTGCATCCGTAGCGACAGAAGGTGTCCCAAAACGGTCGGGGCACCTTTTCTTATTCCTGTATATACGTGTAAAACAAATGCTGGAAAACGATATGTTGTGCTTTGTTGAAAGAAGAACCACCTTTTTAGACACCCTCACTTTTTTGTTCCTTATCGCTTATGGGGGGTGGCGAAACAACCTGCATCGTACATATAAAATATCAGACCGTTGGGCGCGAAACGTGTTACAATAGGAACGATGGCCAAGGAAAGAGGAGGAACGATGATGAAAACGAGAGTTGGCGTGTTATACGGCGGCAAATCACCGGAGCACCAAGTATCGTTGTCGACGGCGATGGCGGTGATGAACGCCATTGATCCTCATAAATTCGATGTCATTCCGATTTATATTACACCGGAAGGTCAATGGATCAAGGGCGAACAGCTGACCGGACCGATCGAGGAAATCAAGCAGCTGCAATTCACTTCGGCGGCGACCGCCTTGATTCCGGTTTCCTTGAACCAAGTTCCGGCTGCCGATTCGGCTGCGGGAGGAAACGAGGAAACGATCGATGTCATTTTCCCGCTTTTGCATGGGCCGAACGGCGAAGACGGAACGGTGCAAGGGTTGCTTGAGATATTGAACATTCCGTATGTCGGCAACGGGGTGCTTGCTTCCGCGGTCGGCATGGATAAGGTGATGATGAAAAACTTGTTTGCGCAGGCCGGGTTGCGCCAAGCAAAATATATCGCCGTGACGAAGTACGATTGGCAAAAAAGCGGCGAGACGGTGTATGACCGGATCGAACGAGAGCTTGGCTACCCGTGCTTTGTCAAGCCAGCCAACGCCGGTTCGAGCGTCGGCATTTCCAAATGCAAGCAGCGCGGCGATTTAAAAGCCGCATTTATCGAGGCATTTCAGTATGACCGAAAAATTATTATTGAAGAGGCGATTGTCGGCCGCGAAATTGAAATCGGCGTGATCGGAAATGATGAGCCGATTTGTTCGGTCGTTGGCGAAATTGTTCCCAAAAAGGAATTTTACGACTATGAAGCGAAATACGAAGACGGGCAAACCGAATTGATCATCCCAGCGGACGTAACGAAAGAACAGTATGAGACGATCAAACAAATGGCCATTACGGCGTTTCAGGCGCTGGATTTGTCTGGACTTGCGCGCGTCGATTTTTTCCTCGCCGAAGATGGCGCTGTTTATATCAACGAAGTAAACACGATGCCAGGCTTTACGCCATACAGCATGTTCCCGCTTCTTTGGCAGCACAGCGGTGTGCCGTACCCGGAGCTGATTGAACGGCTTATCGCGCTCGCATTGGAACGACATCAAGAAAAGCAGACGATCACGTACACGTTCAAAAAAGAAAAGAGGTGAGAGCCGATGATCAAACGGACAGTGCGGCAAATCGCCGAAATGGCTGACGGACAGTGTTTAAAGCCGGAATGGGAGAATATGGTCGTAAGCGGTGTGTCAACCGACACAAGGACGATCCAAGCCGGCAACTTGTACGTTCCGTTGCGCGGTGCGACCTTTAACGGCCACGATTTCGTGCAAGAAGCGGTGCAAAAAGGAGCCGCCGCCGTACTGTGGGCGGAAAGGGAAGGAACGCCGCCGGAAGGTGTGCCAGTGGTCGTTGTGGATGATACGCTTTTGGCATTGCAGCGGCTCGCCGCCCGCTACCGCGAGCAGCTTGGACTGAAGGTGATCGGCGTCACTGGCAGCAACGGCAAAACGACGACGAAAGATATGATTGCCGCGCTGCTTTCAACCCACTATCGAGTGCAAAAGACCGAAGGGAACTTGAACAATCACATCGGCGTGCCGCTGACGCTTCTTTCGCTTGACGAAGGGACGGAGATGGCCGTTGTCGAAATGGGGATGAGCGGGTTTGGCGAAATCGAGCGGCTGACGATGATCGCCAAGCCGGACGCGGCTGTGATTACGAATATTGGGGAGTCGCACCTGCAAGAGCTCGGGTCGCGGGAAGGCATCGCCAAGGCGAAGTTGGAAATTTTGGCGGGTTTGCACCATGATGGTTTATTCGTCTACCATGGCGATGAGCCGCTCTTGACGGAGCGCGTGCCGAAGCTGCCGCTTCCCCGCCATGTCGTGACGTTCGGGGCGGGCGAACAGAACGATTATTATCCGACCGATGTGCGCATTGAAGCGGGAGGAACATCGTTTGTCATCAATGCGCTCCCCGGCCGGACGCTGTTTATGCCGGTATTAGGCAAACATTATGTATACAACGCGCTCGCCGCCATTGCGGTCGCCCGCTTTTTCGGCATCGATTGGGAAGGCATTGATGCGTCTCTCTCCCGCCTGCAAGTGACGCGCATGCGTACGGAAGTCGTCAAGACGAAATATGGCTTTACCGTCATTAATGACGCCTACAATGCCAGCCCGACATCGATGCGCGCCGCCTTGATGCTTCTTCAAGAATTGAGCGGTTATCGGCAAAAAATCGCCGTATTGGGCGATATGCTGGAGCTTGGCGACGAAGAAGTGGCGTTTCATCGAGAGATCGGGGAGGTGCTGCGGCCGGGAATGGTGGACTATGTGTTCACTTACGGGCCGCTTTCGCACCATATCGCCGCGGCGGCCGCCCCATTTTTTGATGATGGACGGGTGAGGGCGTTCGACGATAAAGCAGCGTTGGCCGAGGCCGTGCGTTCCGTCGCGACTTCGGATGACATTGTTTTATTGAAAGCATCGCGCGGCATGAAATTGGAAGAGTTGCTTCGATATTGGGTGTAACATCAAGCAACCCGAGAGAAACTAAAAGCGGCGTCACAGGCGCCGCTTTTCACTCGGGCGGAGGTGGGGATGATGATCGGCTGTTTATGCATTCACGGGTTTACTGGAAGTCCAGAAGAAGTGGCGCCGCTGGCCGATTATTTGCGGGAGCGGACCGATTGGATGATCGAAACGCCGACCTTGCCGGGCCACGGAAGCGAACTGCGGTTGAAAGGAATTACATACGACCAATGGATCGCGGCGGCGGAACAAGCGTTTTTAGCGCTCCATCACCGTTGCAGTGTGGTGTATGTCATTGGGTTTTCAATGGGTGGAGTGATCGCCGTCTACTTGGCGGAAAAATACCCGGTCGCCAAACTCGTGCTGCTAAGCGCTGCGTTTTACTATGTCAACCCGCGCCAATTATGGCGCGACATCCGCGAGATGTTTGCCAATGGATGGAAAGGAGCGCGGGAGCACCCACTGTTTCTCCGCTATCGAAACAAAATGATGGCGACCCCGTTTTCAGCTGTCAGGGAGTTTCGCAAACTCGTTCGCGATGTGCGTCCCCGACTTCCGCGCGTCGCGGCACCCGCGCTCATTGTGCAAGGAGAAAAAGATGGGATCGTGCCGCTAAAAAGCGCCTATTATTTATATGAGCAGATTGGATCGGCGGAAAAAAAGCTGTTGCTTTTGCCCAATTCGTTCCATCATGTTTGTCATAGTATCGATCGGCACGTTCTGTTTGCTGAGGTGGAAACATTTTTGCGCGCTGCCCATGCCCATCATTGCAAATCACCGCATAACATGGTATGATAACTGTCAAACCTTTCTCTCGGATAAAGGGACGATTTTTTATAAGGAGTTTGGATAACATTGACGACATTTCAAGAATTAGGATTAAGCCAAGAAGTGATGAAAGCGATCGAGCGGATGGGGTTTGAAGAGACGACTCCGATTCAAGCGAAGACGATTCCGCTCAGTCTGCAAAATAAAGACGTAATCGGTCAAGCGCAAACCGGAACGGGGAAAACGGCGGCGTTTGGCATTCCGATCGTTGAGAAAGTGAATGTGAAAAACAGCGCTGTTCAAGCGCTCGTTGTCGCGCCGACGCGTGAGCTCGCCATCCAAGTATCAGAAGAGCTGTACAAAATCGGCGCCGTCAAGCGCGTGCGCGTCTTGCCGATTTACGGCGGTCAAGATATCGAGCGGCAAATCCGTGCTTTGAAAAAACATCCGCACGTGATCGTCGGGACGCCGGGCCGTATTATCGACCATATCAACCGCGGGACGCTCCGCCTTGAGCATGTGCATACGGTCGTTCTCGATGAGGCGGATGAAATGCTCAATATGGGCTTTATCGAAGATATTGAGGCGATTTTAAGCCATGTGCCGGCCGAGCGGCAGACGTTGCTGTTCTCGGCGACGATGCCGGATCCGATTCGCCGCATTGCCGAGCGCTTCATGAACGAGCCGGAACTTGTCAAAGTGAAGGCAAAGGAAATGACCGTGCCGAACATTCAACAGTACTACTTAGAAGTGCACGAGAAAAAGAAATTTGACATTTTGACGCGGCTTCTTGATATTCAGGCGCCGGAGCTCGCGATCGTGTTCGGCCGCACGAAGCGTCGTGTCGATGAGCTGGCGGAGGCGCTCAACTTGCGAGGCTATGCAGCGGAAGGCATTCATGGCGATTTAAGCCAAGCGAAACGGCTGTCGGTGCTGCGCAAGTTTAAGGAAGGTGCGATTGAAATTTTAGTGGCGACGGATGTTGCGGCGCGCGGCTTGGATATTTCCGGCGTAACGCACGTGTACAACTTTGATATTCCGCAAGACCCGGAAAGCTATGTCCACCGGATTGGGCGCACCGGGCGCGCCGGCAAGACAGGGGTGGCGATGACGTTTGTCACTCCAAGGGAGATCGGCCAGCTTCACCATATTGAGCGGACGACGAAGCGGAAAATGGAGCGGATGAAGCCGCCGACACTTGATGAGGCGCTCGAAGGCCAACAGCGTATCGCGATCGAAAAGCTTCTCAACGTCGTGGAGACCGAAAACCTGTCATTTTACAAACGGGCAGCGGAAGAATTGCTTGAAGAGCACGATTCGGTAACGATTGTCGCTGCCTGCTTGAAAATGTTGACGCGCGAGCCGGATACGACGCCGGTGCAATTGACGGAAGAGCCGCCTTTAGCGGTCAAGCGGGAGAAAAAACGGGGCGGCCGCCCGGACGGCTCAGCCCGCAGCCGGACGAAGAAACGGCGGATTACGGCGCATTAAGCGCCGTTTTTTCATAGCCGAGGCATGTAAAACGACGGCCGCTTGGGGCGGATGGACAAAAAGGGGGCAAGCAGGCCGCCGACGGCGAAGCCAAATAGATGGGCCAATAAATTCCCATGTGGTGTCATGATGCCAATCAGCAAATGAACCGCCATGACCGAAAGCAGCAGCTGGGCGTGGCGGGGGGCGACTAAGTCGCGGCGGAATAGGGCGAGGTAGCTGTACATGCCAAACAAGGCGAAAATGGCGCCCGACGCCCCGACATGGGTGTACAGCGGCGGCAGAAGGAATAAAGTGGCGACATTGGCGCCGATTCCGCCTCCGATATACAGAAACAAAAACTTTCTTTTCCCAAGTGCGCGCTCCAGCCAGGGGCCAAACAGCCATAAGGACAAACTGTTGGCGGCCATATGGTGGAAATCGCGATGCAGCACGATTGGGCTGACAAGCCGCCAGTACTCTCCATGGCGGATCGCGCCGTTCGTCCCGACGGCGTATTGCCAAATGGGTTCAAGCGCTGTCAAGGGAAGAGAAAACAACAGCCATGCGGCGATATGGACCAATAATAAGGCGGCAACGACGGGATAAAGGCGGACAAATGAGCGGACATCGCTTGCATGTTGAAACACGGGTTGGTCTCCCTTCTTCGCGGAAATGGGGCGTTTTTTATAAGCATCTTATGCGGGTCTCTCATAAAAAATTTGTCCGACCATCAGGGCGGATAGGATAGGTGAGGAAGCAGTGATCGTCGGCATTGGCATTGATATTGTAGAGTTGGAACGGATCCGCTCCCTTCTTGAGCGGAGCCGCAAATTTCCAGAGCGAATTTTGACGCCGCGTGAAAAAGCGCAGTTTGGCGAGTTGCCGCCCGCAAGACAGGCAGAGTTTCTCGCCGGGCGATTTGCGGCTAAAGAAGCGTACGCCAAAGCGCTCGGAACGGGGATCGGGCGGCATCTATCGTTTCAAGACATCGAGATCGTTTCCGATGAGCACGGAAAGCCGAGCATTGCTGCCCGCCGCGATGGCGAGACGGTTCATCTGTCCATTTCCCATAGCCGCGATTACGCCGTCGCCCAAGTCGTCATTGAGCGCCTTGGACCGATGACGCCGGCTGATGCTTGCCATGGCTAGTCTGCATATTCCCGAAAGTTGTCTCATATATTGTAGTGCATGGGTAGAAATCGATATATGAGGCAAAGGGGTTGAAGTGATGGGCAGAAACGTGCTGATGGCGTTGGTCGGCATCATTTTTCTGTTTGCTTTGGCTGGCTGCGGGTCGAAATCGCAGGAAGAGGTGCTGAAGGCGCTTGATGAAAAGGTCGATGAGATGACGGGTTATCAGGCTAAGGCGAAAATGACGTTCCGCACCGGGGAAAAGCCGCAAGTGTATCATGTCGAAGTGTGGCACAAGCAGCCGTCCTACTACCGCGTCAGCTTGAAAAACGCCGACAAAGGACAAAGCCAAATGATTTTGCGCAATGACGAAGGGGTGTTCGTCTTCACGCCGGCGCTCAACAAAACCTTCAAGTTTGTGAGCGATTGGCCGAAAAACAGCAGCCAAGCGTATTTGTACGAATCGCTCGTCAAAGACATTTTGAGCGATTCGAAGGCGAAGTTTAAGGCGACGGACGATTACTATGTGTTTGAGACGAAAACGAACTACCCGAACAGCGAAGTCATTCCAACCCAAGAGATTACACTGCGCAAAAAAGATTTGGCGCCCGTCTCGGTCAAAGTGATGGATACGGACCGGAAAGCGCTGTTGACGGTCGAATTTTCCAACGTCGAGTTTAACAAAAAGTTTGATGATGATGCGTTTGATACAAAGAAAAACATGACTGGCGCCCGTCTTGAGGTGCCAACGATGGCCGAAGGAAAAGAGCAAGTGATGGCCGTCATGTACCCGAGTCAGCTTCCGAAAGGGGTTCAAGCGCTCGAGGAAAAAGAAGTGAAAGGTGAAAACGGCACGCGCGTCATTATGACATTCGGCGGCAAAAAATCGTTTACGCTTGTGCAAGAAAAAGCGGATGTGCTTCCGGCGACAAGCATGCCAGTTCTTGTCAACGGCGACCCGGTTGATTTAGGATTCACCATTGGCGCCCTCACCGACCGAACGTTGACATGGTGGTACAATGGGGCGGAGTTTACGCTCGCCTCGGACGATTTGACGCCGGAAGAAATGGTGATGGTCGCCAGCTCAGTGCAAGAAAAAGCGGCAAAATGACAGTGCGTTTTTGCAAACAGGCGGCTTTCCGCGTTGAAGCGGAGAAGCTGCTTTTTGTTTTTGTGCAGAAGCAGTGAAGGCAGGACAGTGACGAATCGTTGCGATCTCCAATGTTTTCCGCCGTTTTTCTCATTTTTCCGCCGCTCATCCTATTCCTTCTTCCCTAGGAACATGGTAAACTAAAAAAGGAATCCAATCGATTCAAGCGCTTTCAAACTGGCTATGACTAGAAAGGCAGCGAGAGAGGATGGACGAGTTTCACCGCGATACGTGGGTGGAAATTGATTTGGACGCCATTTACGACAACGTCGCGAATTTGCGCCGCTTTTTGCCGGAGGGTACGCAAATTATGGCCGTTGTCAAGGCGAACGCCTACGGGCACGGCGATGCCCAAGTGGCGGCAACGGCGCTCGAAGCGGGCGCTTCCCGCTTGGCCGTCGCCTTTTTGGACGAGGCGCTTGCCTTACGAAAAAAAGGCATCGATGCCCCGATTTTAGTGCTTGGGGCGTCTCGTCCCGAGGATGTGGCGTTGGCCGCCGAACACCGCATCGCCTTAACCGTGTTTCGCTCTGATTGGCTCGAGAAGGCGTCATCGCTGTATAACGGTTCGACCCCGATTCATTTCCATTTAAAGATGGACACGGGAATGGGACGGCTTGGGGTGAAAGACGAAGAGGAGACAAAGCGAATAGCGGCCTTGATCGATCGCCATCCGCCCTTTGTGCTTGAAGGGGTGTATACGCATTTTGCGACCGCTGATGAAGTGAATACGGATTACTTTTCTTATCAATACGCCCGCTTTTTGCATATGCTTGACTGGCTGCCGTCGCGGCCGTCGCTCGTTCATTGCGCCAACAGCGCGGCGGCCCTTCGTTTTTCCGATCGAGCGTTCAACATGGTTCGCTTTGGCATTTCGATGTACGGGCTCGCCCCATCGCCGGACATCAAGCCGCTCCTCCCATACGAATTGAAAGAGGCGTTTTCGCTCCATAGCCGCCTTGTACACGTCAAAAAACTGCAACCAGGCGAAAAGGTGAGCTACGGTGCGACGTACACCGCGCAGACGGAAGAGTGGATCGGCACGATTCCAATCGGTTATGCGGACGGCTGGCTGCGAAGGTTGCAGCACTTTCATGTGCTTGTTGGCGGGCGGCGGGCGCCGATCGTCGGCCGTATCTGCATGGATCAATGCATGATCCGCCTGCCGGAGCCGCTGCCTGTCGGGACGAAGGTGACATTAATTGGCCGCCAAGGGGACGAAGTCATTTCCATCGATGATGTCGCCCGCCATTTGGACACAATCAATTATGAAGTGCCGTGCACGATCGGCTACCGGGTGCCCCGTATTTTTTTCCGAAATAAGCGTATAATGGAAGTGAGAAACGCCGTTGGTCGCGGATGAAGCGATGCATAATCTGCTTCGGAAGACAAAGGATAGAAAATGGAGAAATGACTTTGCAGCGCCGTTGTTTAATGGTATCATGAAGTGGAAGCAATCAATGGCTGCAGTTCGTGGAGGTGTATATTTGTGTCGGAATCTGGCGCAACAGCGGAAATCGTCGTTCGTTTGCCGCAGTCGCTGCTGACAGAACTGGACGTGCTCGTAAAGCAGGAAAACGGCAACCGCAATGAACTCATTTATCAAGCGACGAAAATGTACATTCGCGAGCGGAAGAAACGGCAAATTCGCGAGGCGATGAGACGAGGCTACATGGAAATGGCGAAAATCAATTTATCTATCGCTTCTGAAGCGTTTCATGCTGAATACGAGGCCGACCACACCGTTGAACGCTTAGTTAGCGGGGGGTAATGCTTTGATTGTCAAACGTGGCGACGTGTATTTTGCGGACCTTTCCCCGGTTGTTGGCTCGGAGCAGGGCGGCGTGCGCCCCGTGTTGGTGATCCAAAACGATATCGGCAATCGTTTTAGCCCGACGGTGATTGTCGCGGCGATTACGGCGCAAATCCAAAAAGCGAAGCTGCCGACGCATGTCGAGATTGACGCGAAACGCTACGGGTTTGAACGCGATTCGGTCATTTTGCTTGAGCAAATTCGCACGATCGACAAGCAACGGCTGACCGATAAAATCACTCATTTGGACGATGAAATGATGGATAAAGTCGATGAGGCGCTGCAAATTAGCTTAGGACTGATCGACTTTTGATAGAGCGAAAAACCTTTGCTTTTGGCATAACAGCGAACAGGAGAAACGGCGTTTTCGGTTGCCAACGGGCGGCCGAGCGGATGGGGAAAGCGGCGTTGACGTGCGGCATCGGTCTTGATTATCGAGTGTTCACGTTGGTGAGACGGGCAGATCGGTCTTCCCGGAACGGTCTGTCCTTCCATTTTCATCTATGTATACTGTTTCACAAAGCAGCTGCGTACAGGTAGCGCTTTTTTTATTATCCTAAACCGATTCATCCCCCACTTCCACCTCGAAGCGTTAGCGTAGGTGGGAGAGCGTTCAAGTCCCATATCATTAAGGAGGGAATCGCTTGGCTAACGAACAGCGGCTCATTGAAGTCATTGCCGTCGAGCAGCAGCTGGCAGCGAAGCAAGTCGAAAACGTCATTGCGCTCCATCGAGAAGGAAACACGATCCCGTTTATCGCCCGCTACCGGAAAGAAATGACTGGGGCGCTCGATGAAGTGCAAATTCGTGAAGTACTGGAGAGATGGGAGTATTTGCAGCATTTAGAACAACGGAAAGAGGAAGTGCTCCGCCTCATTGACGAGCAAGGGAAGTTGACGGAAGAGTTAAAGCGCGACATTCTTGAGGCCACGAAGTTGCAACAAGTCGAAGATTTATACCGCCCGTATCGGCAAAAGCGGCGCACGAAGGCGACGATTGCGAAAGAAAAAGGGCTTGAGCCGCTTGCCGATTGGCTTCTTTCCTGCCCTGCCGCCCCAACTCCGGAAGAGCAGGCCCGGGCGTTCATTGATACAGAAAAAGGGGTCGCAACGGCAGACGAGGCGCTGCAAGGTGCGAAAGACATCATCGCCGAGAAAGTGGCAGATGACGCTGCTCTTCGTCAATGGGTGCGCGACGAGACGCGGCGGAAAGGGATGATCGTGTCCACCGCGAAGGCGTCGGAGAAGGACGAAAAAAACGTATACGAGATGTATTACGACTACGAAGAACCCGTGGCGAAAATCGTCCCCCATCGCGTCTTGGCGCTGAACCGCGGCGAAAAAGAGGAGGTGCTGCGCGTCTCGGTCCAAGCGCCTGCCGAAGAAATCATCCGCTATTTGCAGCGGCAAACGATCGTCAACGAGGCGTCCCCGGCCGCCCAGCTCGTGGCAGAAGCGATCGAGGACGGATACAAGCGGCTGATGGAGCCTGCCATTGAACGCGACATCCGCAACGAGTTGACGGAGAAAGCGGAGGAGCGGGCCATCCATATTTTCGCTGAAAACTTGCGCAAACTGCTTCTCCAGCCGCCGCTCAAAGGAAAAACGGTGCTCGGCATCGACCCAGCCTATCGGACTGGGTGCAAGCTCGCCGTTGTTGATGAAACAGGGAAACTGCTTCATATCGATGTCATTTACCCACACCCGCCGCAAGAGAAAAAGGATGAAGCGAGGACAAAGATTCTTCGTTTACTTGACGACTATCATGTGGATATGATCGCCATCGGCAACGGAACAGCATCTCGGGAAACCGAACAGTTTGTCGCCGACACGCTGAAGCATGTGCAACGCGATATTTTTTATTTGATTGTCAATGAAGCAGGAGCGAGCGTCTACTCTGCTTCCGACCTTGCACGCGCTGAGTTTCCCGACCTGCAAGTTGAAGAGCGGAGCGCGGTCTCAATCGCCCGCCGCGTCCAAGACCCGCTCGCCGAACTGGTGAAGATTGACCCGAAATCGGTTGGCGTCGGCCAATACCAGCACGATGTGTCGCAAAAAAAGCTGGCGGAGTCGCTCCGTTTCGTCGTCGAGACGGTCGTCAATCAAGTCGGTGTCAACGTCAACACGGCGTCCGTTTCGCTGCTCCAATACGTCTCGGGACTGACGAAAACCGTCTCCGAAAACATTGTCAAACGCCGCGAAGAGCAAGGGAAATTCCGCAGCCGCGAGGAGCTGAAAACGATCCCGCGTCTTGGGGCGAAAACGTATGAGCAATGCATCGGGTTTTTGCGCATTGTCGACGGCGACGAACCGCTTGACCGCACGCCGATTCACCCTGAGCGGTACGCGGAAGTGAAGCAACTGTTGCGTAAGTTAGGATTTACGACCGCCGCCATTGGCAGTGATGAACTGCGCCAGGCGCTGCAAGCCATTGATATCGAAGCGACAGCAGCTGAACTCGGCATCGGGGAACTGACGCTCCGCGACATCATCGATGCCTTGCGCCGCCCAGAGCGCGACCCGCGCGACGAGCTGCCCAAGCCGCTATTACGCAAAGATGTGTTGAAGATGGAAGATTTGAAGCCAGGCATGGAGCTGGAAGGAACCGTGCGCAACGTCGTTGACTTCGGCGCCTTTGTCGACATTGGGGTCAAACAGGACGGGCTCGTGCACATTTCCAAACTAAGCAAACAATACGTGCGCCATCCGCTCGATGTCGTTTCGGTCGGCGACGTCGTCAAAGTATGGGTCGAGCATGTCGATGTGGCGAAGGGAAGAATATCGCTGTCGATGGTGCCGCCGAAAGAGTGAAATGGAGAAAGCACTGCCTTAGGAGCAGTGTTTTCTCCGATAAAAAAACCAGCATTGGTTCAACAGTTTAATTTGCTCACGGTTTTTCTCATAGTAGGCTCGTCTCATCTGATTTTTCAGCCATGTAGGCAAAATCAGTCACCTCCCTGACAGTGGAAAGGTAATATATGTGTATGTAATGGTGAATTGTCCTGTGCCAAAAGATGAAGGAGAGACCCGCCATGGACCAAAAGCAGCTGCAAGCCCTTGTCGAACAAATTTCCATTCGCGTGTTCGGCAAGCCGTTCCGCCATACCGCTTTCTTCAACCCTCGTTTGCGCACCACCGGCGGGCGCTACATGTTGCAAACGCACAACATTGAGCTCAATAAAAAACATTACGAGCAGTTCGGCGAGGAAGAATTGATCGCCATCATCAAACACGAGCTTTGCCATTACCACTTGCACCTTGAGGGAAAAGGCTACCGCCACCGCGACCGCGACTTCCGCGAACTGCTGCAAAAAGTGGGGGCGCCTCGCTATTGTCGTCCGCTTGCTCGAAATACAAAAGCGCCGAAAACGATCTACACATACATTTGCACGTCATGCGGCCTCACCTACCGCCGCAAAAGACGGATCAACATAGACCGTTATGTTTGCGGCCGCTGCCGAAGCAAGCTCAAACGATCCTAGACTCCCATGACAGAAAAATTTGGTTGCCATCGGAAGGATGAAAATATCTCTATGTCGAATATTACAGTTTTACACATTTTGAAGCTCAGGTATTTTCAGAGTAGATGCAATTTGAAACTTTAACATTTGTAGCTTTTACATAGCCCGATCGACTGTCGGGCGACTGAACAACGCCGCTTTCAGACCCATGCATGGGTCTGTGAAGCGGGTGGTTGTTCGGTCTTCCGTCACGCCTTGGTGTTCGTCAGTCGAGAAAATAGACAAGCTACCTTTTCGTCAAGAATTGTTAAACTATAATGTCCAGTCAACGCCCATAATCAAACAAAACATTTTGCGAAAAAAGGTTGACAATCAGGATGATCGTGTGCTAAATTATAAAAGCCGTCGCTAAACGGCGGAAAACAGCAGAGGAAGTTGCGGGAAAACGTATTGACAAACGACAAGTTGCTCAATATAATAAACAATGTCGATTGTCAAACATCATTCCGCAATAGCTCAGCGACGAGCCTCACATCTTCGAATTGGCTGCGAGTTGCCTCGACGCATCTCGCTTCCTTGAATTAGCTGGCAGAGGAAGAGGCAACGAGCACATCGTAAAGATATGCATGACATATAATTTTTTCATCATTCCGCAATAGCTCAGCGGTAGAGCAACCGGCTGTTAACCGGTAGGTCGTAGGTTCGAATCCTACTTGCGGAGCCATTTCTTTGGAGAAGTACCCAAGTGGCTGAAGGGGACGGTTTGCTAAACCGTTAGGTCGTGGCTTTACGGCGCGCGGGTTCAAATCCCGCCTTCTCCGCCACTCCAATACGTATATGCGTGGCCCGTTGGTCAAGTGGTTAAGACACCGCCCTTTCACGGCGGTAACACGGGTTCGAATCCCGTACGGGTCACTGAATAGCGCGGGGTGATCCCCGCGATTTGTGGTCCCGTAGTGTAGTGGTTAACATGCCTGCCTGTCACGCAGGAGATCGCGGGTTCGAGTCCCGTCGGGACCGCCATTGCACTAAATCGCTGGGCCATAGCCAAGCGGTAAGGCAACGGACTTTGACTCCGTGATGCGCTGGTTCGAATCCAGCTGGCCCAGCCATTTTTATGTGTTAAATACATGAGCCATTCGCTCAGTAACGAGCGCTGCATCTTCGAGTTCGCTGCGAGTTGTCCCGACGCATCCGACATCTTCGAATATGCTAGCAGAGGAAGGGACATCGTTCACTGTGAGTGTATACTTGACTATGAGCCATTAGCTCAGTAACGAGCGCTGCATCTTCGAGTTTGCTTCGAGTTGCCTCGACGCACCTAGCTTCTTTGAATAGGCTGGCAGAGGAAGAGGCAGGTAGAGCTAGGTAGTACCTGGAGTGTATACCCAACCATGAGCCATTAGCTCAGTAGGTAGAGCAACGAGCGATGCATCATCGAGTTTGCTTCGAGTTGTCCCGACGCATCCTGCATCTTTGAATATGCTAGTAGAGGAAGGGACATCGTTCACTGTGAGTGTATACCTAACCATGAGCCATTAGCTCAGTAGGTAGAGCATCTGACTTTTAATCAGAGGGTCGGAGGTTCGAGTCCTCCATGGCTCACCATATTAGCGGGTGTGGCGGAATTGGCAGACGCACCAGACTTAGGATCTGGCGCCTCACGGCGTGGGGGTTCAAGTCCCTCCACCCGCACTGATTAGTCAATATGCGGTCGTGGCGGAATGGCAGACGCGCTAGGTTGAGGGCCTAGTGGGGGCGACCCCGTGGAGGTTCAAGTCCTCTCGACCGCATTTTTTAGATAAACTATTGACAGCAACACAGTGAGTTGCTAAAATGTAATCCGTCTCTTTGGTGCAATAATCTATTGCGCTCGTAGCTCAATTGGATAGAGCATCTGACTACGGATCAGAAGGTTAGGGGTTCGAATCCTCTCGAGCGCGCCATCATCGGGAAGTAGCTCAGCTTGGTAGAGCACATGGTTTGGGACCATGGGGTCGCAGGTTCAAATCCTGTCTTCCCGATTTTGTTAAACTAAATATTATGCGGGTGTAGTTTAGTGGTAAAACCTCAGCCACGAGCCTTCACTTCGCCGAATACGCTTCGAGTTGCCCCGACGCATCCAGCTTCTTTGAATCAGCTGGCAGAGGAAGGGGCATGAAAAATTGTGATGGGTGTTTCATCAAAAAATATGCGGGTGTAGTTTAGTGGTAAAACCTCAGCCTTCCAAGCTGATGTCGTGGGTTCGATTCCCATCACCCGCTCCATGAAGAGTCCATAGGATTATTTTGTTCCTTGAAAACTGAACGAAACGAAGCGCAACGAAAAGCGGAGGCCGCTTAGCGCCTTTGGTGCTGCGGCTGAAGCAAAAAGCCAATCAACTTTCT
>NZ_ATCO01000008.1:0-36791 GCF_000422025.1 Geobacillus sp. WSUCF1
CCCCCCTCTTGTTAGGAATTAGTACTGTCCTCCTAATTCCGAAAAAAGGGAAAAATGGTACAATAAAAAGAGAGACAAGTCCGCGCTGGCTTTAATGGTGGAACTAAGGGAACGAATAGTTTCGTCTCCATCAATTGCGGTAGGGAGAGGGAGGGGCAGCTATGGAGATATACGTGGCGAGGCAGCCGATATTCGATGTTGAACGGAATGTGGTGGGGTACGAGCTGTTTTACCGAAGCGGTAAGGGCAATTTTTATGATGGGTTGAATGAGGACCAAGCTACCTTGGAAGTGCTGATTAACAGTTTTATGAACATTGGGATTGAGAAGTTGACCAATGGAAAGCCATGTTTTGTTAATTTTACAGAGAATTTGTTGAAATATGAAGTGCCCTTGCAGTTTCCGCCTGCTGCGATCGTGGTGGAAATTTTGGAGACGATCTCGATGTCAAACTGGCTTTTGTCTGTGTGCCGTAAGTTGAAGTCCCGTGGATACACGATCGCGCTCGATGATTTTGTGTTAGATGGCTCTTATCTTCCACTGTTTCCATACATAGATCTCGTCAAAGTAGATCTTTCTCGTGTTTCCATACAGGACGCATCGTCGTTCATGAAGATATCGAACAGGTTAGGAGTGAAATGGCTGGCGGAAAAAGTGGAGACGTACGAACAATTTTGGCGGGCTGCTGAAATGGGATTCGTGTATTTCCAAGGTTTCTTCTTTAGTAAACCCGTAATTTACAGGGATAAAGCCCTTCCGTTTAGCTCCTATCTATCCTATTGGGCGCTGTTGGGGCGTTTGAGCGAAGATGATCCGAATATTCATGAAATTGCAGAGATGATCGAGCGTGATCTGGCGCTTACGTACCGATTATTGAAATTGGCGAATTCGATGATCGTGTCGCATCGCCCAAAAATTAAATCAATCCGTCATGCAATCATGGTATTGGGCATCAATGAGCTGAAAAAGTGGATCTCCGTATTGGCTTTGCAAGAGTTGTACGATTTGCATGTTCAAGATGGGCAGAAGCATCTGTATGAAGAAATTGTCACATTGTCCTTTATTAGAGGAAAAGCTTGCGAATTGCTAGGGGACCTATTGGGCTATGAACAGGACAAGGCTAGTTTGTTTTTAATGGGGATTTGTTCGCTGTTGGACGTTCTATTGCATCAGCCATTGTCGGAAATTTTAGATGAGCTGAATATTCATGATGATATACAAGCTTGTCTCCTGCATAGAACAGGCCGCTTTTGTGCTGTCTATGACCTAGTTTGGTGCATGGAGCGAGGGGAATGGGAGCAGATGGCGCGCCTATGTGGGCGATTGGGCTTGATGGAGGATAAGGTATTGTCGTGCTACCAGGAAGCCATTGAGTGGGCTGTGCGGGTGCAGGGAATTTTGTAGCTGTGGCTATTTAGGAAAGAACGTACTTCGGTTGGTGGAGCGCCGACATTTGACTGGCACCACGTGTAAAAAATACACCGTTCTGCAGTGTAAAGTGCAGAGCGTAAGGTAAAGAAAAAATCTCTCCAGCTCTTCAGTTGCTGTAGAAATGAAAGGAAAGGGTGTCCCCCAGACGGCGGGACACTTTTTTACATTAACGGAGAATGTTGATGGATGTGTTCTCCAGAGGCTACGATCATGGTGAATGATGGATTCTTTTTCACTATCCCCCGAGACAGACTGTGTTTTCCTAATTTTCGTCTCCCTTGAAATCATGAAGGTGATGGCTTCTTGCTGAGCTTGAAGATCCGAAGCAGGATTCCATACTTTGATTGCGTTTTCTGTTGTTTTTGGTAAGCTGCTGTGAAGGATTTAGGTGTTTTTTTTCTAATAATTTTGTGTTTTTTGTGATATGATGACAATGGTACAAATTTTTCGAATCACTAAAGGGGGATGGGCATTGCAAAAACGGAAGAAATACGCGGCGGCGAGCGTGGTGTTGGCGTTGGGGCTGCTTGCTCCGGCTGTGTTGCCGACCGCAGCGGGCGCGGAAGACCGAGATGTCGTCAAGCTGCGCATTTTAGAGACGACGGACGTACATATGAATCTTGTCAACTACGATTATTTCAAAGATAGTCCGACGAATGAGTTCGGGTTGTCGAAAACGGCGCGTTTGATCGAGCAGGCGCGCGCTGAGCAGCCGAATACGCTTCTGTTTGACAATGGGGATTTGATTCAAGGAACGCCGCTTGGCGACTATGTGGCCAAAGTGAAGCCGCTGCAAGACGGAGAAGTGCATCCAGCGGTGAAACTGTTGCATTTGTTGAAGTACGATGCGGCAACGGTTGGGAACCATGAGTTCAACTATGGCTTGGATTTCCTCAATGAAGTGTATGACGATGCCAAGCTGCCGATCGTGAATGCGAACGTGTACCGTGACGATCATGACCAAAATCCGGATAACGATGTCAACTATTTCACGCCGTATCAAATTTTAGAGAAAGAAGTCGTTGATGAAGACGGGGAGAAGCATACGCTGAAGATCGGCGTCATCGGCTTTGTGCCGCCGCAAATTATGGATTGGGACAAAGCGAATTTGCAAGGGAAAGTGATTGCGAAAGACATTGTGCAGTCGGCGCAAAAGTATATTCCAAAAATGAAAGCGGAAGGGGCCGATTTGATCGTTGTGCTATCGCACTCGGGCATTGAGACCGGCGGAAACATCCCGAATATGGAAAACGCATCGTATTATTTGACGCAAATTCCGGGGGTCGACGCCGTGTTGACCGGCCACCAGCATAAAAAATTCCCGGCCCTTCCAGGTACGACACCAGATTTTCCAGACGGAAACGGAATCAACAATGAAACCGGCACGATCAACGGTGTTCCGGTGACGATGCCGGGTTCATGGGGCGATACGCTCGGCGTGATCGACTTGACGGTCGAGCAAGTTGACGGAAAATGGAAAGTGACGCAAGCGAAAGCCCAACTCCGTCCAGTGTATGACAAGGCGACGAAAACGCCGCTTGTCGACAGCGACCCGGCCGTTGAGCAGGCGATCCAAGCGGAACATGAAGCGACGATTCAGTACGTCCGCAGCCCGGTTGGAAAAACAACGAGCCCGATCAACAGCTATTTTGCGCTTATCAAAGACGATCCGTCCGTGCAAATCGTCACGAATGCGCAAAAATGGTATGTCGAAAAGATGTTGAAAGGGACGAAATATGAAGGCCTTCCGGTGCTGTCGGCCGGCGCTCCGTTCAAAGCCGGCGGACGCGGCGGGGCGAGCTACTATACCGACATCCCGGCAGGGGAAATCGCCATTAAAAACGTTGCTGATTTGTACTTGTATCCGAACACGGTGTATGCGCTGAAAATTACGGGAGCCGAGTTGAAAGAATGGCTTGAGTGGTCGGCGGGGCAATTCAACCAAATCGACCCGAACAAGACAGACGTTCAGCCGCTTGTGAACAACGACTTCCCGACGTACAACTTCGACATTATTGATGGAGTGACGTACGAGATCGATGTCACCGAGCCGGCGAAATACGACAAAAACCAAAATGTGATCAATCCGAACGCGAGTCGGATTAAAAACTTGAAATTCGAAGGCAAGCCAGTGACGCCGAACATGGAATTTATCGTCGCAACGAACAACTATCGGGCGACGACAAACCGGATCATCAATCCGGGCGGGAAAAACACGATTTTGGCTGCGCCGGATGAAAACCGGCAAGTGATCATCGATTACATTCGGGAAAACGGAACGATCAACCCGTCGGCGGATGGCAACTGGCGGTTTGCGCCAGTGAAAGGGAAAGCGCCGGTGACCGTCACGTTTGAATCGTCGCCGGAAGCGCAAAAATACTTGCCGCAAGACGGCAGCATCCGCTATGTCACCGCCTTGCCGAGCGGATTTGCCCAATATGAATTTGCCTTGCCGCTTTGGAAGGAAGAAAAGCCCAACCCGCCCAAGCAGCCCGAGAAGCCAACCACTCCTCCAGGCCAAGTGAAAAAAGTCTACTGGGATGGCGTGGAGTTGAAAAAAGGGCAAATCGGCCGCTTGACGGTGCAAAAGCCGATCAATCTATGGAAACGGACGAAGGATGGGCGCCTTAAGTTCGTCCGCATCTTACAGCCTGGGGAAGTATACCGCGTCTACGGGTATGACGCGCGCTTCGGCGGGCAGTACGCGGTCGGCGGCGGGTATTACGTGACCGACATCGACACGCACATCCGCTACGAAACGCCGTCAAAGGAGAAGTTGAAGTTGGTGAATGGGGAGTAAGCAAGAAAGCGAGGCCGTCCGAATGAATGGGGCAGCCTCGCTTTTATATGTGAAAATAACGACAGGAATTTTACTTATGGTCGGCATATAATAATAAGTGAATGCATTAAGATGAAAAAAGAGGGATATTGCGAGTAATCGAGAATAAGTATGTTAAACGTTTGCAATGAGTGATAAATGCCGACATTTAGGTGAAAAGAGTGGTGATCATGAATGAAGAAAGAAGTAAGCAAAATCATAAAAGATATTTTTGTGCGTCAAAAAGGATTTGCGAAGACAGAAGACTTAACCAGAGAAGGAGTGAGCAAATATTATATTCGAAAGTTCGAGCAAAATGGAGAAATCATTAGGATAAAACGTGGGCTGTACCGTTATGTTGCATTTGAAAGTGATCAAAATGAAGAAGTGGTTGAAGTATCAAAAGTGATCCCGAATGGTGTTCTTTGTCTTTTGTCGGCATTGTCTTTTTATGAGTTAACAACTTATAACCCGTGGGAGTACCAAATTGCTATTGAAAGAAAATCAAGGAAACCCCGTTTGCCCGATTATCCGCCAATTAAAATTTTCTATTTTTCAAAAAAACAGTTTGAATATGGAATTGAAGAAGTGGAAATAGGCGGCCATAAAATAAGCATTTATAATCGTGAAAAAACGATTTGCGACATTATTCGATACAGAGAAAAAATAGGAATCGATTTAATGAAAGAAGGTTTGCGAAATTATTTGCAAAGTCCTGAAAAAAACATAAATAAACTGGTGGAATGTGCTGAGAAAATGCGCATCAAGACCGTTTTATTAAAATACTTAGAGGTGCTTTTATAATGGGAAATGTTAAAAATATACCTGCTTCAGTTGGAGAAAGACTAAAGAATCTTGCCAAACAAAGCGGAAAAACCTTTGATTTCATTTTACTGTTGTATTTTCAAGAAAGGTTGCTATACCGACTTTCCATTTCTCATTATCGGGATAAATTTGTTCTAAAAGGCGGTCTCTTTTTATTTTCCTTAACACAATTTCAATCTAGCCAACCAAAGATATTGACTTTTTAGCCAGACAAATTTCAAATGATATTCAATATATCAAAACTGCGTTTGAGTCCATTTGTACGTTAACTGCTGAAGAAGATGGAGTCGAATTTGATGTAAAGGGCATTACGGCTGAACGAATTAAAGAGGGTGCTGATTATGAAGGGATTCGTATGAAAATTCCGGCAGCACTTGGCAAAATAAAAAAGCAATTGCAACTGGATATTGGATTTGGTGATGTCGTGATCCCAAAACCACAAGAGATGCAGTATCCTACTTTATTAAATATGAAGCCCCCGGAGATTCGAGTCTACTCAACTTATTCAGTAATAGCTGAAAAGTTTGAGGCGATGATCTCACTATCTGTTGTCAACAGTAGAATGAAGGATTTTTATGATGTTTTCACACTTTTATCAACCGAGAATTTTGATGGACGCGTCTTATGGGAAGCCATATTTGAAACCTTTCAAAGACGTCGAACGAATTTAGAAAAAGAACATCGGCTCTTCACCAAAAGTTGTACTTGATTTTTTCTGAACATCCCCTATTTACGCTTGTGAGGGAACATCAGCACTTTTTGCCTATCCTTGTCAGGAAACCGTTGTCAAGTACATGTTGTGGTGAAGAGCCATTCTTTTTTCTCTTTTCTTTTGATGGAAAGGCATCTATGATGAAAGAAAAAGAGAAAGGAAGGAGCGGACGGAAGTGAGAAAATGGGTGCAGACGGCGGCAATCGGAATGCTGTTGGCTGCGGCTGGATGGCTTTGGATGCCGAGTTCATCAATGGTCAAGGCGGAGGATTGCGGGGAGCTTGTCGGAACGGAAAAAGTGTGGTGGGACGGCGTTGAACTGAAGCCCGGGCAAATCGGCCGGTTGACGGTCACAGCGCCGACAGAGCTATGGTTGTCGAACAAAGCAGTGAAGACGCTGCCAAGCGGCGCGGTGTATCGCGTGTACGCGCTAGGCGGCGGGTATTTCGAGGTCGGCCGAGGATATGCGATTAAGAACGATGCCCGCGTCCGCTATGAAACGCCGTCAAAAGAGAAATTGGCCGCTGCTTTATGCGTGCAGCAGGCGAAGGCAAACATGCGGATGTCACGATGAACGGGGTGGCGATCGGCGACTCGCGCGCGAAGGTCGAAGCGATGTACGGCAAGGCGAAGCGGAAGACGAAAAACGCCTACGGCCTATATTGGGAGGCGTATGATCAGGGCGGTTACAAAAACTTTTTGATGGTGAGCTATGACCGTGATCGGGTGGCGGCGATGTACACGAATCAGCCGATTGTCCAAACGAAAAAAGGAACGGGCATCGGAACGGCGAAAACGGTGGTGGAAGCGCGCTACGGCCGGCCGCTTGCGGTGATTCAAAAAAAAGATGGCCTTTACAGCATCCAAAATGATGAATATGATACGTATCTTGTCAACGGCCGCTACGTCACCTTCTTTTATGACCGGTACAACAACAACCGGGTGGATGGCGTGCTTGTCGTCAATCGGGCGCTCGAGGATGAAAAGCCCGGGTTTTACGGAACGGCGACGGAGGAGCTGCGCACGGCCTATGAATATCAAATTTTTGATTTAGCAAACGCGGCGCGCCGCTTGCACGGGCTTCCGGCGCTCGCGTGGGATGCGAAGGCGGCGGCGGCCGCCCGTGAACATAGCGAAGATATGGCGGTCCATCACTACTTCTCTCATACGAACTTGCAAGGCCTGTCGCCGTTTGACCGCCTGAAGCGCCATGGCATCGCTTATCGCGTGGCGGGAGAGAACATCGCCTACGGACAATACGATGCGATTTTTGTCCATGAAGCGTGGATGCACTCGCTCGGTCATCGGCAAAACCTTTTATATCCGGACTTTACCCGCCTCGGCGTTGGGGTGGCGTTCAATTCATTTCATCAACCCTACTACTCTCAAGAGTTTTATACTCCGTGACCGCGGATGATGTTTTCGCTTCTACAGAGCGTCCCAACCTTGCTGGGACGTTCTTTTTTTTTTGACTAAATAAATGGAAAAGGGTTCCCCTTTTTGTAGAAGTTTGTCGTATAATAGAATCAGTGTCAACAAAATGATAGAAAGAGAGGAAAATAGGACCAGTGGGAAAAGCGAAGAACATCATCCGCATTGGGATCGGGGCGGTGTTGGCCGCATGGACGGCGCTGCAGGCGGCAGAAGCGGATGCCGGAGCGAATGTCGTCTACTGGGAAGGCATGCGCCTCGTGCAGGGGCAGATTGGAAAATTGGAGATCGTGAAACCGATTAACCTATGGAAACGGGAAAACGGGGCGCTGACGTTTGTCCGCGTGTTGCAGCCTGGAGAACAGTACCGGGTGTATTCGTATGACGAAGCGTTTGGCGGCCAATACGGGGTTGGCGGTGGATATTACGTCACCAATATCAAAGGGCATGTCGTGTATAAAACGCCGTCAAAGGAGAAGCTGAAGCTTGTCAATCCTGGGCGGTACGGAGCGAAACAACTGGCGGTCGGCACGGTGGTAAAGGAGGTGTCGACGCGCATCGCCTCCGGGGTGGAAAAAGAGGAAATGGAAATCGTCGGAACGCGCGGCAAGCAGCATGTGTACAAGCTTGACATCGATACGTCGAATGAGAGGCTGGCCATTGAGACGGCGCTGTCCAATGATCAAGTGCTTGGCATTGAACCGGTGCTTGAGCAGGCAAAACGGTACGATGGCCGCGACGGAATCGTACTGGCGGCGGTGAACGGCGATTATTTCAAAGAGGATGGTTCGCCGACCGATTTGATGGTGCACCGGGGAGAGATCGTGATGACGAATACAACGCCAACGGCGGAACGGACGATTTTTGGCATCAGCGCTGATGGAAAGCCGATGATTGGAAACCCAGATGTTCAAATTGGCGTTCGAATTGGAGAAGGAGGCTCATATCCCGTCGATGGCATCAACAAGCCGCGGCGCGCTCATCAGTTGATTTTGTACACCCCGTATTTCGCTGCCTCCACGAAAACGAACGCTCTTGGGACGGAAGTCGTGCTGACGAATGTACAAGGGGTGTTGAACGGGAATGGAACGGTCACCGGAACGGTGAAGAAAGTTGTAGTCGGTCAAGGCAATGAACCGCTCCAACCTGGAGAGCTCGTGCTATCGGGCCACGGCCGGGCGAGCGACTATTTGCGGCAGGCGAAAGAAGGGGATGCGGTGGAAATTTCCCTTCAGTATGACCAGCCCGAATGGAGTGGGGTGAGAGAAGCGCTCGGCGGCCGATACCGGTTGGTGGCGGATGGACAGGCGCAATCGTTTGCGATTGCTGGGGTGCATCCTCGCACAGCCGTCGGCATTGACCGCAACGGCAACGTCATGCTCGTCGTTGTCGATGGCCGCCAGCCTGCTCATAGCCAAGGCATGACGTTGAATGAGCTGGCCAAACTGATGCATGAGCTTGGCGCCGTCGATGCGATGACGCTCGATGGCGGCGGTTCTTCGACCTTTGTCGTCCGCCAGCCAAACGGGCAGCTCAAAGTCGAAAACAAGCCGTCTGATGGATTTGCGCGTCCGGTGGCGAATGCGCTTCTTGTTGTGTACAAAGAGACGCAAGAGAACGGGGAAAGCGAAGAAGTGCTTGATGATTTTGAGAACGAGTTGAAGTGGAATGCATCGGGCGTCAACTATGTGGGGGCTGCGGTCGAGCGGACGACAGAAAAGGTGAGAGAAGGAAAGCAGGCGCTGAAAATTTCATACGATTTCCGCGGGATGCCAGGGACATCCGGCGTCTATGCTAGTCGGGAGAAAGCGATTTGGATTTCGAAACGGCCGCAAGCGATTGGCATGTGGGTGTATGGAGACGGAAGCGGCCATTGGCTGCGCGCCCAGCTGCAGGATGGAAGCGGGCGCCGCATTTGGATCGATTTTGCCCGCCATGTCGATTGGATCGGTTGGAAATATGTCGAAGCCGCTGTGCCCAGCGATGTCGCGCTTCCGCTCATGCTGGAGATGCCGGTGCGTTATATGGAAACGGATATCGGACGGAAAAACGCCGGAGCGATTTACATCGACGGCCTTCGCGCCATCTTCCGCTGATGGGCGCGCCTCCCCTGCTTGCCTAGAAGAGGGAATGAACAAGGGATGTTGCTCACTAATCGAGAAAGTCCTTGCATGCTGTTCTTCTAGGCATTTGCATTTCTCTGAAAAGTATTGTATATATTAGAAAATGGGCGGATAGGCAAACCACAAGGGAGGCAAAAGTTTGACGATGGACGAGCAAACATTGTTGGAGCAGTTGCGGAAAAATCCGCCGAAGCTGGTCGGAGGATATAAAAAACAAGGATGGGCGATCAAAGTGTTGGAGCGAATCGCCAATCCGGATGTGGAAGACGAAGGGGACGGCCGGGTGACGGCCAAAGCGGTGCTGTGGGCGCAAGACGGCACGTATTACCCGGCTTTTTTGACAATTGACCTCAATCAACAAGGAAGAGTCGTCGGCGTCTATTTTATCGCTGAAAACAAGGAGCAGTTCGATTTGATTCCGTTCGAATGGGCGAAAGAGTTTCTTGGCAAGCCAGAGCAGGAAATCGTTCCGTTTCGCTACCGGACGCTGAGCAAAATCGACGGCGACAAGCAGCAAACTCATTGGCCGGACTTTCGTTGATCAAGGCTGGCTCTGACAGTCAAAAAGGTGGCTGAAGAGTCGGCCTTATTTTATGCTTTGAAGGGCTTACGTTCGATTTTTTTCAGAACATATTTTCATTTTGTTTCTTTTCCAGTAAAATTGAAATACATGTTTCCTATTTTTATAGATAGCAGGTGAGAGCGTGAGGAGAAAACGGAGAAAAGCATTTTCCATCATCGGATGGCTGGCGGTGTTTTGGTTGTCGTTTTCGCTGTTGGCTATTCAGGCGGAAGCGGCCCCGTTCCCAAGTGTGGAGCGGCTTGAACAGCATGCCGCCCAGCTTGAGCGGGCGATGAAAGCGGATCAATGGTCCAAGCCGTACCGTCTCTTCAACCAAGTCAAACGCGATTATGAGGCGGCAAAAAAAGAAGTGGCGCGCGTGCGTCCACAAACGGCAAGGGCGCAGTTGGAAAAACGGATCGCGGCCGGAGAACAGACGATGAAAAAGGCTTCCGCCTATATCAGCGCGGTCGAAAGCGGGGAGCGATTGCGCGCCTTGACGGCCAACGTCGACCGGGCGCTGCGGACGGGGGATGTGGATGTTGTGTACGATTCCTACGGTCCGCTGGAATATCAAATTCGCAAAACAGCGATTCTCATCGGCCGCGTTCCGGGAGCGTCGCTGCGCGAAAAGATGGAAGGATGGTTTCAACGCCCGGCTTTGGCTGTCAAGCTGCGTGCCTATGATCCCATCAATATTATGAAAGCCATGGACAAGCTGCTTGATGCGTATGATGAAGGGGATATCGCGCGGGCGGAGCGGTTGCTGTCGCTTTGCGACCGGTGGCTGCCAAACGTGGTGGATGCGGCGACGCGCAAGCAGCTGGCGGTGTATATCGATGATTTTAAAGCGCCGGTTGTCTTAGATGTCGATATCGAATAAACTGGCGCATGTCGGGAGAGGAGAGACGGATATGAAGGTGATTCAGCGATGGGCGGCGGCTCTTCTATTGCTTGCGGCTTCATTTTCGGTTTGGAGTCCGCCGGCGGAGGCGGCGACGGCTCCGGCGTCAACGAAGGTGCTCGAAGAAGTGCGGGAAATTGTCCGCCAGTATTATGTGGAACCAGTGAGCGATCAAGTGCTGAAGGCGAGCACCCCGCAAGATATTGTCAAACAGCTTGACCCGTATTCTGCCTATATGACAAAGGAAGAATACGAGGAATTTTTGAAGTGGATTGATATGGAGTCTGTCGGCATCGGCGTGATGATTGAGGAAGATGAGGACGGCGTCCACATCATGTCTGTCTTGGACAATGGGCCAGCCGCCCGCGCCGGACTGCAGCCGGGCGATGTGATTCAGGCTGTTGACGGGCAGCCGGTAACGAATGAGACAATGGAAAAAGTATTGAGCTTGATCGCAGGGGAAGAAGGAACGACGGTGGCCGTAACCGTTTGGCGGCCGTCGACCGAGGAAACCGTCAGCGTCACCATCAAGCGGGAAAAAATCGACTGGCCGAACGTGGAGTTCAAACGGCTGGCAGGGAATATCGGCTATATTCAGCTATATAGTTTTGATGAGACAGCGCCTGGTGAGATCGAACGCGCCATTCGCTCGTTAAGCGGGGTGAAAGGGTGGATTTTTGACCTCCGCGACAATCCGGGGGGATATGTGGAAACGGCGCAGCAAATCGCCGGCTTTTTCCCGAATGTGAAACAGGCGTTTCAGTTGCGCGACCGTTCGAATCACCCAGAAGTGTATGCCGCTGTCAAACAGCCGGTGCAAATGGCGGGTCCGATCCGGCTGCTTGTCAACGCGTCGAGCGCGAGCGCGTCGGAAATGTTGGCGGCGGCGGTGAAGGAGCAAAAGGCGGCCGTTTTGTATGGGCAACGGACGTTTGGCAAAGGATCGATGCAGGAAATGTTTGAGCTGTCGGACGGCAGCATGTTGAAGTTGACCGTCGCCCACTTTTTCTCGCCAAAAGGGACGCCGATTCATCACGTTGGGGTGAAGCCGGATGTGCCGACGGTTGTTGGGAAAGAGCTGTATGCCGCTCACCGCGATTTGCTGATTGGCCAGCTGAAAGGGTATCAGTCGCTCGGCAAGCTGCGCAATGCGCCGGTCGATAAGACGTTTGTCGTCCGCTTCTCTCGTCCGCTCGCCAATACCGCGGTAAGCGGAGTAAAATTGTATCAATTAGGTGGACAGGAAGCGGCGGTGACGGCGCAAATCCGCCGGGGGACGGAGCTTTTGATCAAACCGGCAGCGAAGCTGGCCAAAGGGCAGAGCTATTTATTGGTCATTCCGCCGGTGTTAAAAAGCAAAGACGGCGTGGCGATGAAAAAAGGCGCTTACATGGAGATTCAAACCGCTGCTTCTACGAAATAAGGCCCTCCCGTCCAGATGCGTTGGATAGCCGTCTGCTCTTGATGGTGCAAAGTTCGGCTGCTTCGACTAAGGCTCGGCTGACAACGGGAGCGCGGTCGTTTTGAACGGAACGATGCAAAGAAAGCTGGCCTCCATCGGTCGTTTGGCGACCATGGGGGCCAGCTTTTTGCCGATTACGTTTCGCTTGATTGCGTTTCTTGCCTTTCGCTCTGTGCCGGGGAGGATGGGATTGTCACCTTCCAGGACGTCCAATCCGGTTCTGCTTTGTGCAGCAATTCCGGTGGGAAGAGGAACGTCCATGGTTTGCTGGTGTGGGCTTTCACTTCCAGATGGCACGGAAATAATCCGCGGGCGACCATGTCGCCAGCATGATCCCGCACTTCAAGCGGGATTTGTTCAAAATGGATATGTTTGTCGCTGCCGTTGCGAATGAGCAACGTGACGGCTAGTTCACCGGAAGGCAGCTGTTTCGCTTCAATGCCCATGAAGTTCACCTCCCCGGGAGCGGGAGGCGGAACCGAGTCAACGAGGGCTTGCAGCTGTTGGTGCTGCTTGGCCGACAGCGCTGCTCCCAGCTTTCCTCTAGGTCGAGCCGATGCCGCGGTGTCAGTTCAAAGGCGATCTTCCATCCATCTTGAGGCAACTGATCGACGAGCTTGTCCTCGGCGGCGAACAAAAACCGCCACGGGCGGGCCGTCATCGGCGGCAGCTCGCCGAAAGCGCTCATATCAAACTCTTTGCGGGCGATCGCCGTGCCATCCTCGTCAAGCAGCAACAGGCGGATTCGTTCAAAGCGAACCGGCTTCGGCAGCGTGTTGCGCAAAATGGCGACAGCGACAAACCCATCGTTGTATTCGACCAGCTTGACGCCGGAAATGGAAATTTGGTTTGGCTGAAGCGGCGGCAGCTGTTCGTGGTAAAAGCGATAGACGTACGTTTCCTCTGGAGACAGCTGCCAGTCCGGATGAAACGACAGCGTCGTTTTCGTTCCGCCCTCCGGCTGTTCGACATGCTGCGCCGGCAGCTCGGCCTCCGGTTGTGTGCGTTGTTTTCGTCGGAAAATCATAGGGAACCTCCTTTACGAGGCGGCGTGCTGCGCCGCGGTTATGGTTCGTTCGCGGCGACGGCCGCTTCGTCATCGATGACAAACTGGCTTTTCAAATAGTTCATGGCTGTGGTGCAAATGCCGGCGTCGATCGCTTGCTGCAGCGCGACGAATTCGCGGTAGGCGTCCATTTCAAAGGCACGGTACGGATCCTCTTGGCCGTAGCTGCGCAAATGAATCCCCTCTTTCAATACATTCAGTTGATTTAAGTGGCGAATCCAGTGGGCGTCGATGGTTTCGACCATCAAATGCTTAAGCCGCATCGTTTGTTCTTCGTCGCACGGAAGATCGGCGAGCGCCGCTTCAAGCGATTTGTATTCGTCCCAAACAAGTTGGGCGATTTCTTCTTTTTGCTTATGGCGAAGATCCTCAATCGGATAGGCAAATTGGAAAAAGGCACGGCGCAGCTCGTTGTGCAGTCCTTCGATGTCCCACTCTTCAAACAAAACGTCTTCCGGACAATAACGGTCGATCGTTTGCGTGATATAACGCTGAATGTGCCGAAGGAGCTCGGACAGCACCTCTGCTTGCTTCAGCGCCAAGACGCGATCGCGCATATGGTAGATGACTTTGCTTTGTTGGTCAATCACAGTGTCCAGTTTCAATAAATGCAAACGCGCTGAATAATGGGCGTTTTCAATCGTTGTTTGTACTTTCTGGACGAACTTGATCGGGTCGGGCGACACGATGAGCCCGGTTTCATCCGTCTTGACTTTGCTTCGCCATTTTTCCAGCTCCTCTTGATCGTACAGCCGAAATAAATCATCCTCCAGCGAAATGATAAACTGGGAAGACCCCGGATCTCCTTGGCGTCCTGCCCGGCCGCGCAGCTGCATATCAATGCGATGGCTTTCATGCCGCTCTGTGCCGATGATGTGCAGCCCGCCAAGTTCCTTGACGCCTTCTCCAAGCAAAATGTCGGTCCCGCGCCCGGCCATATTGGTCGCGATCATCACTTGCCCTTTTTGCCCGGCGGTGGCGATGATGCGCGCTTCTTCTTCCTCCGTTTTGGCATTGAGCAGGTGGTGAGGGATGCCTGCTTTCGAAAACGCCGCTGACAACCGTTCCGACTGTGCGACCGATGTCGTGCCGATGAGAACGGGACGGCCGATGGCATTCATTTTTTTCACTTCGTCGATAATTTTCCGTACTTTCGCCTCGTACGTCTGGTAGACGAGGTCGTCCCAGTCGGTGCGGCGGGATGGCCGGTTTGTCGGAATCGTAATAACGCGCAGCCGGTACGTTTGCCAAAATTCTTCTTTCGACGGCGTAGCGCTGCCGGTCATCCCGGCTAGCTTCTCATACATGCGAAAATAGTTTTGGATCGTAATCGTGGCTTGGATGTCGTTTTCTTCGGTGATTTCCACACCTTCTTTCGCTTCAATGGCTTGATGCAGGCCGTCGCTGAACGAGCGCCCTTCCATCACCCGGCCGGTGAACGGGTCAACGATCATCACTTTGCCGTTTTTGACGATGTAATCGACATCCCGCCGCATGATAAACCAAGCGCGCAGCGACTGCATCGCGTGATGGAGCAGCACGTGATGCTCCCAGTCGTATAGATTGTCGATGCCAAACGCCCGCTCGATTTTTTGCGCCCCTTCTTCGGTGAGGAAAATTTGTTTCGTCTCCGGGGACCGTTCATACTCTTTTCCTTCTTCAAAGGTGCGGACGATGCGTGCCATAATCGGGAACAATTCCGCTCCGATCCCCGATTTATTGGCGATGATGAGCGGGGTGCGCGCTTCGTCGATTAAAATGCTGTCGATTTCATCGATGATGGCGTAATACAGCGGGCGCTGCACTTTATCTTCGAGGCGGTACACCATGTTGTCGCGCAAATAATCAAAGCCGAACTCGGTGCCGGTGCCGTACGTGATGTCGGCCGCGTACGCTTCTTTTTTCTCGCTGGCCGTCATTTGCGACACATTCAGGCCGACGGTTAAGCCGAGAAAGCGGAACACACGGCCCATTTGTTCGCAGTCCCGGCGCGCCAAATATTCGTTGGCCGTAATAATGTGGACGCCTTTTCCAAGGAGGGCGTGCAAGTAGCTTGGCAAAGTGGCCGCCAACGTCTTTCCTTCCCCGGTCTGCATTTCGGCGATGTTTCCTTCATGCATCGCCAATCCGCCCATCAGTTGCACGTCGTAATGGCGCAGACCGAGCACGCGCCGCGCCGCCTCCCGGACGACGGCAAACGCCTCGGTTTTTATGTCATCGAGCGTCTCGCCGCGTTCGAGCCGTTCTTTGAAGACAACCGTTTTTTGGCGCAGTTGTTCATCGCTCAGCGAAGAAATGGTTGGTTCCCATTCATTGATTTGCGCCGCCAGCTTGGCAAGACGCTGCACTTCTCGCGCGCTTTCGTCAAATAGTTGCTTTACTTTTGCAAACATATGTCCATTCCTCTCCTAGACAGGCATGATTCACACCAAGTGCTCTAAAACCTAATTATAGCACAAGATGTTTCCTGTGGAGGGAGGATGTAAAATGTGGAATCGTTCGCCGGATTGGCGCTCGAGCTTCTCGCGGCAAGGGAAAAAGAAATTTTCCATCCTTGGGGACAAAAAAGGGGTGTAAAAAAAGATTGATTTACTCATCGTATATGGTAACATAAAGATGATGTGTGTTTCCGCGATTTTATAAGGCCAAGGTGATTGCACATGAATATGGAAGCATTTTCCGCATGTTTGGCTTCGTTTATTACAGTATTGGTCATCACCCCGTTCGTGATCAAGCTCGCCATCAAAATTGGGGCGGTCGATCGGCCGAACGGAAGAAAAGTGCATACAAAAGTCATGCCAAGGCTTGGCGGATTGGCCATTTTTATCGGTGTCGCCGTCGGCTATTTTGTCGGCGGGGTGTATAAAGAGCAAGTGACGGGGATGACGGTCGGCGCCATCATCATCGTGCTCGTCGGGATGCTCGACGATTTGTACGAGCTGTCGCCAAAAGTGAAGCTGGCCGGCCAGCTGCTGGCGGCGTTCGTCGTTGTCGCTTCCGGGCTGAAGGTCGATCTTTTGACTGTCCCGTTTGTCGGCACGTTTGAGTTGGGGCTGTGGAGCTACCCGATCACCATATTTTGGATTATCGCGATTACGAACGCCATCAACTTGATCGACGGGTTGGACGGATTGTCCGCAGGCATTTCCGCCATTGGAATTGCGGCCATTGCCGTCATGGCGGGCATGGCGGGCAAAATGCTCATTTTCACGCTCTGCTTGATCATCTTGGGCAGCGTCATCGCTTTCTTGTTTTACAACTTCCACCCGGCGAAAATTTTCATGGGGGATACCGGCGCGTTGTTTTTAGGATATGCGATTTCCGTCCTGTCGGTGCTAGGGCTTTACAAAAGCGTGACGCTCTTCAGCTTCGTTGTTCCGGTGATCATTTTGGGTGTGCCGATTTTCGATACGACATTTGCCATTATTCGCCGCATTGTGAATAAAAAGCCGATCTCGGCGCCGGATAAGTCGCATCTTCATCATCGGTTGCTGGCCCTTGGCTTTTCGCATCGCAACACGGTGCTGCTCATTTATGCGTTTGGCTTGATGTTTGCCATCAGCGCGATTTTGTTCTCCGCCTCGACGTTATGGCAGTCCATTCTCATTGTCTTTGCCTTGATCGTCTTCGGGGAACTGCTTGCTGAACTGATCGGCTTGGTCAATGATCAGTACAAGCCGTTTATGACCTTTATTCGCAAGCTGCTTCGGGGAAGCCGAAAAGTATACGGAAATGACCGATAAATAGCAAATGGGCCGTTTGTGTCATGAAAGGGACAAACGGCTTTTTTCAGGAATTGCCCTTCTTTGGAAAATTATACCCTTCTTTTTCGTTGTTTATGCAGCTTCTGCCGTTCCTTCGCTGATTTTTTTTGCGGCAAGGCCAAGATTGCCACAAAACTGTCATTATATATTGACGCAAATGTGATAAACTAAACATGTTTATTCTACATATTTTTTGGATTTGGAGGAACTTGCGATGAACGTGCCAATGTTGGATTTAAGCGAACAGTATGAACAATTGAAGCCGGAGATCATGCGCGTATTGGATGAAGTGATGCGCTCCTCTCGCTTTATTTTAGGAGATTATGTCAAAAAGCTAGAAGCAGATATTGCTGCCTACAGCCGGGCTAGACATGGGATCGGCTGCGGCAACGGAAGCGATGCGATACATATTGCTTTGCAAGCGGCCGGCGTCGGGCCGGGCGATGAAGTCATCACGACGGCGTTCACCTTTTTCGCGACGGCAGGATCGATTGCGCGGGCCGGCGCCAAACCGGTGTTTGTCGATATCGATCCGGTGACGTTCAACATCGATCCAGCGAAAATTGAAGCGGCGGTGACGGAGAAGACGAAAGCCATCATCCCGGTGCATTTGTACGGGCAAATGGCGGATATGGAGGCGATTGCCGCGATTGCCAACCGGCACGGATTGGCGGTCATTGAGGACGCCGCCCAGGCGATCGGCGCGAAATACAACGGGAAATGCGTTGGCGAGCTTGGGACGGCGGCGACGTACAGCTTCTTCCCGACGAAAAACTTGGGCGCCTACGGGGATGGCGGCATGATCATTACGAATGATGACGAACTGGCCGAAAAATGCCGGGTCATCCGCGTTCATGGCAGCAAGCCGAAATATTACCATCATGTACTTGGCTACAACAGCCGCCTCGATGAGATGCAAGCGGCGATTTTAAGCGTCAAATTCCCGCATCTGGATCGGTGGACGGAACAGCGGCGCAAGCATGCGGCGACGTATACGCGCCTGCTCGAGGAGGCGGTCGGCGACCTTGTTGTGACGCCGAAAGAAGTCGACGGGCGCTATCATGTGTTCCATCAATACACGATTCGAGCGCCGAAGCGCGACGAGCTGCAAGCGTTTTTGAAAGAACAGGGGATCGCGACGATGGTGTACTATCCGCTGCCGCTGCATTTGCAGCCGGTGTTTGCTTCGCTCGGGTATAAGGAAGGGCAGCTGCCGGAGGCGGAAAAAGCGGCGAAAGAAGCGCTGTCGCTGCCGATGTTCCCAGAGCTGAAAGAGGAGCAGCAACAGTACGTCGTCGAGAAAATCGCAGAGTTTTACCGTCATTTCGCTTGATCGTCCAACCGGCCAAAGGAAACGTCACTTGCGCACAGCAATGGCGTTTTCTTTGGCGTTGGATCATTTGTTTTGTTCACAACACTTTGTTATTTTATGATAAGGGATGGTGGCCGGATTGACGGCGGAAAAACGACCGTTTGTGCTATACGAATATTTGCGCTTTTTTTGGCAGCGAAAATGGTGGTTTCTTGTCGTTCCGCTTGCGACGATCGTGTTGACCGTCATCGCAGGGCGGCTTTTGCTGCAGGGGGAGAAGTATACGGGGAAAGCTGTCGTGTTTACCGGATCGATTGATGTAAAAGAGTTGACGGATCCGAAAAATATAGAAGCGAAGTTTCCAGATGTGAAAAACTTGGATGTCGTCGTTCCTGAAGAACAGTACGTGCAAATCACGGTCAAAGGCGACGATGAACAAGACGTGAGTCGAGAATTGAAGCTTGTTGTGTCGGAATACAGCCAGGGGCTCAAGCGCCATTCGCAAGAGCGGATTGATGTCACCACGAAATACTTGCATGCGCTGGAAGAACGGGAGCGCGCCTTGCAGCAAAAAGTCGATTATTATAGCGAACAAATACAGTCGGGCCGCTTGAATCCGGAACAGCTCCATGACATCAGCGACTTGTTGGTGGAGTCGGAAAACAACTTGACTGAAGTGATGGAGCGTGTCAATCGCATCCGCGGCAATCTTGTCTTTTACGAAAAACCGGCCGTATTGTCGGAAACGGTGGCGAAATCGAAAACGTATACGGGGCAGCTGATGGCCGTCGGCCTTGTCCTCGGCCTGTTTTTGACGGTCGTTTGGCTCGTGCTTTGGAAGTATATATTGGACGCGAGGAGGTACTATTCTTCATGATCCGTTTTGCCATTGTCGGCATGGGGCATATCGCCAAAAAACATATCGATGCCATTGAAAAGGCGGACGGCGCCGAGCTGGCGGCCGTGTGCGACACGAATCCGGAACGTTTGCGCGACGTGTCGGATGTTCCTGTTTACACTGATATGGAGACGATGTTGAAGGAGAACGAACAGATCGATGTCGTCAACATTTGCGTTCCGTCTGGATTGCACGCGCGGCTGGCCAAGCTGGCGGCCCGCTATCGCCGTCATATCATTGTGGAAAAACCGATGGCGCTCCGTGTGAGCGACGCCGAAGAGATGATCCGCGCGGCGAAAGAAAGCGGCGTGAAGCTCGCGGTCGTTCATCCGAACCGCTTCCGTCCAGCGATTCGGAAGCTGAAAGAGGCGATGGAGCGCGGGATGTTCGGAAAACTGAGCCATGCGAACGCCACGGTGCGCTGGAATCGAAATCAAGCCTATTATGATCAGGCGGCGTGGCGGGGGACGAAAGAGTTTGACGGCGGCGTCTTGATGAATCAAGCCATTCACAATTTGGATTTGCTGCTTTGGCTGATGGGGCCGGTCAAGGCGGTGCAAGCGATGGCGGCGACAAGGCTGCGCAAGATTGAGACGGAAGACGTCGCGGCGGCGGTCGTCGAGTTTGAAAGCGGGGCGCTTGGCGTCATTGAGGCAGCGACGACGATTTATCCGCAAAACTTGGAGGAATCGATCGCCATTTTCGGTGAAACGGCATCGGTGAAAATCGGCGGCCGGACGGCCAACTTTATCGAAACGTGGGAAGCGGAAGGCGTCAGCGAGGAAGAACGGGCAAAGCTCATCGATGAGATCAACGCCGACCCGTTTGGCAAGCCGGGGCACCAATGGATCATTGAAGATATGGTGCAAGCGATTCGCGAAGACCGCGAGCCGATCGTCACGGGTTTGGACGGATTGGCTCCTGTTCGGCTGATCGAAGCGATTTTGCGTTCGGCGGAAACGGGGACAAGAGTGCAACTATCTGAGTAGAAAGGAATGAGAGGAATGAACTACGCGGAACGGCTGTTGCAAAAATTTGAGAAACGCGACGCGGTCATCGGCGTGGTCGGGCTTGGCTACGTCGGGTTGCCGCTGGCAGTCGAAAAAGCAAAAGCAGGGTTTCATGTCATTGGCTTTGACATCCAACAAAGCCGCGTCGATCAAGTGAACAATGGGATCAACTACATCGGCGATGTCGTCGATGAAGATTTGCATGAGATGGTCAAACAAGGGCGGCTTGTGGCGACGACCGATTACGCCCGGATCGCGGAAGTCGATGCCGTGGCGATCGCGGTGCCGACCCCGCTCGATGAGCATCATCAGCCGGATACGTCCTACGTCGAAAACTCGGCGAAGGAAATCGCTAAATACGCCCATGAAGGGATGCTTGTCGTGTTGGAATCGACCACCTATCCAGGTACGACGGAAGAAATCGTGAAACCGGCGCTGGAGAAAAAAGGGCTCGTCGTCGGGGAGACGGTGTTCGTCGCCTATTCGCCGGAGCGGGTTGACCCGGGCAACAAGCAGTTTAAGACGAAAAATACACCGAAAGTCGTCGGCGGCGTGACAAAGACGTGCACGAAAGTGGCAGCGGCGATGTATCGCGCCGTGCTTGAAGGCGATGTGCACGAAGTGTCGAGTCCGGCGGTGGCGGAAATGGAGAAAATTTTTGAAAACACGTTTCGCCATATCAACATTGCGTTAGCGAACGAAATGGCCATTTTGTGCGAACGGATGGGCATTGATGTCTGGGAAGTCATCGATGCAGCGAAAACGAAGCCGTACGGATTTATGGCGTTTTATCCGGGGCCGGGGCTTGGCGGCCATTGCATTCCAATCGACCCGTTTTATTTGACATGGAAGGCGCGCGAATACAACTACCATACGCGCTTGATCGAGCTGGCCGGAGAAATCAACAACGCCATGCCGGAATATGTCGTCAACCGCGCGATGCTCATTTTAAACGAAGAAGGCAAGGCGCTGCGCGGTTCGAAAGTGACGGTGCTCGGCGTCGCCTACAAAAAAGACATTGATGATGTGCGCGAATCGCCAGTGTTGAAAATCGTCGAGCTGCTCGAGCAATACGGAGCGGAATTTGCGGTCGTCGACCCGTATGTCCCGTCGTTCCGGGCGTGCAACCGGGTGATTGAGACGGTCGAGCTGACGCCGGAACTGCTTGCGCAGTCAGATCTTGTCTTGATTACGACGGACCATTCCAACATCGACTATGAAATGGTCGCTCGTCACAGCCGGGTCGTGTTTGACACACGCAATGCTATGAAAGATGTGTCGAAACCGGCCAAATACGTCAAATTGTAAGCGAAGGAGACGAAACCATGAACGTTGTCGATCCCTCTGTTGTTTGCGGTGAACGTGTCGAAATCGGCCATTTCACGGTCATCGAGGCGAATGTCAAAATCGGAAACGACGTTAAAATCGGACATCGCGTCACGATTCACGAAGGAACCGTCATCGGCGACGGCGTGACGATCGCCGACGGAGCGGTGCTCGGCAAACCGCCGAAGCCGGCGAAAACGAGCACCGTCAAGCTGTCGGGCGAGCTGCCGCCGCTTGTCATCGGCGACCATTGCACGATCGGCGCCAACGCTGTCATCTATCGAGGAGCAGTGATCGGCGCCTACACATTGATCGCTGATTTGGCGAGCGTGCGCGAAAACGTGCACATCGGCCAATATGTGATCGTCGGGCGCGGGGTGTGCGTCGAAAACCACGTCCAAATCGGCGATCGGACGAAAATCCAGTCGAACTCCTACATCACGGCCTACACAACGCTCGAAGACCATGTGTTCATTGCTCCGTGCGTCACGACGACCAATGACAACTACATGGGGCGGACGGAAGAACGGTTCGCCAAAATCAAAGGGGCGACCGTCAAGCGCGGGGCGCGCGTTGGAGGCGGAGCGATTTTGCTGCCGGGCGTGACGGTGGCGGAAGAGACGTTTGTCGCCGCTGGGGCGCTTGTGACGAAAGATACGGAACCGAGGACGGTCGTGAAAGGATTCCCGGCGCGCTTCAGCAAAATGGTCGACGAGCGGGAGTTGTTATAAATTGTTCTCGGCATTCAAGCGTTTAGGAGCGGACTCGCTCCTTTACGCGTTTATGAACGTCGGCACGAAGCTGATTGCCTTTTTGATGCTGCCGATTTATACAAGCTATTTGTCCAAGGCGCAGTACGGGGCGGTCTACTTGATCGACCAATGGACGTCGATGCTGACGTTTCTCGTCATTTTCGGTACAGATTCGGCGCTCTCTTTTTACTATTACGACACGGACGACAAAGAGAAGCGCCTTTTGTATGTGCGCAACGTCATGTACTTCCGGCTGTTTGTCGTCGCCATCTTATTTTTGGCTGTCGTTTTGGCCGGTCCGTGGATCGCAGGCGCGCTGTTTCAAGAGCCTCGCTATGTCGATTTGCTGTACATCAGTATCGCGACGTTGCTGCTCGATACGATTTTCGTCATGGCGACGACGGTGCTGCGGTTTGAATTTCAGACGAAAAAAGTCGTGATTTGGACGCTCGTGAAAATGCTGCTTGTCGCTGTGCTGTCGTATGCGGCGCTCCGGTGGTTCGCGGCGACGCCGGAAGGGCTGCTCATCGGCCGGCTCGTGAGCAGCGCGCTCGTGTTTTTGTTGATGTTGCATTTGACCGTCAAGTATATGGTGTGGCGCGTGCGCTTTGACGTGTTAAAGGAGCTGCTTGCCTACGCCGCCCCGCTCGTGCCGACTTCGCTCGCCTTTTGGGTGATCGCCAACGTCAGCACGTTTTTCATCCAACGGTTTGCGTCGTTGGAGGAAGTCGGGGTGTTTGGGGTTGCCTTGCGTCTCGCGACCGTGATCACGCTCATCACGAGCGGCGTGCAGATGGCGTGGCGTCCGTATTCGATGTCGATGAAAGACCGGCCGGAAAGCCGTGCGTTGTTTGCGAAAGTGTATATGGCGCTTTTGCTCATTGGAGCGTTTGGGCTGCTTTTGATCGCCACGGCGAGCCCGTGGCTTGTGGGAACCTTTTTCAAACCGGAATATCGCGATGCAGCGTCCTATATTCCGTTTTTATCGGCCGTCACGTTTTTGAACTTTTATTATCTGATTGTTTCCACCGGCTTGTTTTTGACAAAGGAAACCGGCTATATTTCACGGGTGTTCACGCTAGCGGCGCTTCTTCATCTTGCGTTGAACGCCGTGTTGGTGCCGCTTTGGCTCAGCTGGGGGGCGATCGCGGCCAGCCTCATGACGTATATGGTCGCCGTGGCTTTCATTTTTCGCAAAAGCCAGCAAGTGTATCCTGTGCCAGTGTCATGGAAAAAGATGGCTTTGGTTTTGGTCGGCACATTGCTCGCCCTCATCGTCATCGTCTACGTTCAGCAGGCGCCGCTTGCTGACGGCTGGGTGCTCGCTGGTTGGGGCCTGTTTGCCGCCACGCTCTTTGCCAGCCGGGTTGATCGTGATTTGCGCCGTCCGGTGCGCACGATCGAGGGCGAAAATGCGCAAAATACTTGATAACCGCTCATCTGATCTAGGAGGTGTTTCGGATGAAAATCGCCACCGTGTTAGGCGCCAGACCGCAGTTTATCAAGGCTGCCCCCGTCTCGCGCGTCTTGCGAAAACAATATACCGAAGTGCTGATCCATACCGGGCAGCACTATGACCCGAATATGTCGGCCATTTTTTTTGAGGAGTTGAACATTCCGACGCCTGACTACTATCTTGGGGTGGGTTCAGGCAGCCATGGAAAGCAAACGGGCGAAATGCTGATGAAAATTGAAGAAATTGTCATGCAGGAAAAACCGGATTATGTGCTCGTCTATGGCGATACGAACTCGACGCTCGCGGGCGCTCTTGTCGCAGCGAAGCTCCATATTCCCGTCATCCACGTCGAAGCCGGACTGCGCAGCTTCAACAAGCAGATGCCGGAAGAAATCAACCGCATCATGACCGATCATGTCTCCGAGCTCTTATTTTGTCCAACGGAGACGGCCGTGGAAAATTTACGAAAAGAAAATATTACGCGAAACGTCTGGAATGTCGGCGACGTCATGTATGACGCCATTTTGTACAACAAGGAGCTCGCACAGCGCCAATCGACGATTTTGGCTGATTTGTCGCTGGCGGAACAATCCTACTACTTGATCACCATTCACCGAGCGGAAAATACCGATGACCCCGACAAATTGAAAGCCATTTTGGCTGCTTTTCGGGATATTGACGGAACGAAAGTGTGGCCGATTCATCCCCGGACGCGGCATAAGCTTGAAGAGTACGGCTTGGACGCTTCGGCGATTCCAGGGCTTCGGCTGATCGATCCGGTCGGTTATTTGGACATGCTTCGGTTAGAGAGCGGCGCGAAAAAAAATCATCACTGATTCAGGAGGCGTGCAAAAGGAGGCGTATTTCTTGCGCGTGCCTTGCGTGACGGTGCGCGAACAAACCGAATGGGTGGAAACGCTCGAAGGCGGGGCGAACATCTTAACCGGCACGGACCGCGAGAAGATCGTCGCGGCGGTTCACAAGGAAGTCGCCCCTGTTTATGTGGACGTCTTTGGCGATGGGCATGCGGCGGAGAAAATCGTGGCGGCGATCGGACAGCGATAAGGGTGCGTCGGCATGTTGGACATGTTGATTGGGTTGATTGTTCTTGTCGCCTCCACCTTGATGTTTCGCTATGCAGCGGGGACGCTTTCATTGACGGCGCCGAATCTCGTGTCGATTGTGTACTATTACTCGTTCCTTCTGTCAAGCTTCATCGGCGCGCTGCTGATCGCCTTGGGGATGGACGATTACTACATGATTCGCAAGCTGTTTCGGCCTGAGGAATACCGGCAGATTGGATTTGCTGTCGTATGCTTTGTCATGATCGTGTTCCCGCTGTCGATGGTGGTCGTTTCAAGGCTGTGCGGATTTGAAGCGAGGCAGGAGTTTCGCGCCTATTTGCAAAAGCCGCTTTCTCCGTTGGCTGGAGCGACGGGCAGCCAAGTGTTTTATGCGTTTTTGGCGCTGTCGCTGCTCAGTTTTGCCGCCATTGCATATATGATTTGGAAAACGCCGACGATTCCGGTGTTTGCGCTCTTGACAGGGACGGATGAGAGCTTGGCTGCGTTGCGTGTTGAGGCGTCGCGCCATTTTGCCGGAAACGTGCTCGTTCGCAATATTTTTGCCATTACGCTCACGCCGCTTTTGTCGTTTATCGCTTATTTGTTTGCCGAGCTGACGCACGAGTGGCGGTGGAAGCTGCTGTTTATCTGTCTGTTTGTCGGGGCGGTGTTCGTCAATGTGTATGATTTGGCCAAATCGCCGATTTTCTTTTACGTGATGATGTTTTTGCTGATTCGCATCTACATTGGAAAAACAAGGCTGTCGGCGGCGAAATTGGCGTTGTATGGGGGAGTGGGGGCGGCGGTGCTCGTCGGCATGTACATCGTCATTCAAGGGGTGCAAGATGTTGCGACCTTTTTGTCTTACAACAAGGGTCCGATCGGCCGCATGATTTTGGCGCAAATCGCGCCGACGTTTCTTCATTTGAATTTGTTCGGCGAAGCGCTGCCATTTCTTTATGGAAAAAGCTTGCCCTCGATTTTAACAGGGTTGTTTGACGTCGAGAATGTCCGCTCCGCCCGCCTCGTGATGGCGCACGTGTTCCCAGAGCGGATTGAAGACGGGACAGGGGGAGTGTTGAACACCCTTTTTGTCGCTGAGGCGTATGCCAATTTCGGTTATGTGGGGATCGTCATCGGCACGCTGTATGTCGGTGTCGTGACGCAGCTGTTGTATATTGGGTTTCTACGGCTGCCAAAAAATCCTTTGTTTTTAAGTTTGTTCGTTTATTTTTCCATTAACATCCCCCGCACGCTCGTCGGTGGGTTCACCGATTTTTTGTTCAATCCGACCTGGGTGCTGCTCGTGGCATTGTTTGGCGGAATGGCGTTGTGGCTGCGGGTGCAGGGGGATTTACGGGCATGGTTTGCAACGAAAAGGCGAATGACCGATGAGGGATGAATGATGAAAACCGTATTGATTTATTACCCGTTTTCACTCGCCGCGGAACGAAACAGCGGGTCAAAGCTGCGGCCGTATGAAATGCATCAAGCGTTTTTGCGCTGGGGAGCGAAAGAGGGAGTGGACGTTCTTCTGATCGCCGGCACGTCAGCCGAGCGGGAGAAGCAATTTCAAGAGCTCCGCAGCCAAGGCAAGCTCGATGATGTCTGGTTTTGCTATATGGAAAACCAGACGATTCCGCTTTGGCTCACGGACCCAGGACACCGGCCGCAACGTCCGTTCGTCGACCGAGACGTTCTCCGCTACTTGAAAGCCCGCAATGTTCCGATCGGCGTCTTTTACCGCGACGTCTATTGGAAGTTTCCTGATTTGTATCCGCTCCGCGGTTGGAAAAAAACGGCCATGCAAATGATGTACCGTTGGGAAGAACGGTTTTACGAGCGGTACTGCGATGTCATCTTTTTGCCGAGCCTCGAAATGGGAACATACGTCGCGATCCGCCGCCCGATGGTCGATTTGCCGCCGGGTGGGAAGCAAAAGCCGTTTCAGCGGTTCGGGACGGCGAAACAGCCGCTGAATGCCATTTATGTTGGCGGCATCAACAATGCCGACTATGGGCTTTTGCTCCTGCTTGAGGCGATTCGCTTGGCCAACCGCCGCAAGCCGCTTGTTTCGCTCACCGTCGTCTGCCGAAAAGACGAGTACGAGCGGCAGCCGCTTGCGGTGAAAGAAGAGCTTGCCGCCTTGCAAGTGCGCGTCGAGCACGTCAGCGGCGAAGCGCTCGACCGTTTGTATGCGGAGATGGATTTCGCCTTCATCCCGCGGCGGCGGAGCGAGTATAATGATTTTTCCGTTCCCGTCAAGCTGGTTGACTATCTGTCGAGCGGCCTGCCGATTGTCGCCACCGCTTGCTCAGCGCAAAAGCGGTTGATTGAAGCGGATGGGTACGGCGTCATTTGCGACGACAACCCGTCGTCGATGGCAGAAGCGATCGCCAAGATGGCCGACATGCTCGAGGAGTGCCGCTTGCGCATTGCGCAGACGTTTATGGCGAAACATTCGTGGGAAGCGAGAGTGGAAAAGGTGAAAGAAACGTTGGTGGGGGGCCTCCGATGAAAGTCGCCTTATTGGCTCCAAGCAAATCGATCCATACGCATAAGTGGGCCCGCTTTTACCAAACGCAAGGCATTGATGTGAAAGTCGTGACGTTTAAAGACCATTACGGGCCGGAGCAAGCGAAAGAAGTCGAGACAGTCGTGCTGCCGAAATGGCTGCCGGGGAAGTTGTCGTATTTTTCCACTGTCTTTTCATTAAAGCGGCTGCTCGCTTCGTTTCAACCAGATATTTTGCACGCCCATTATGCCTCCAGCTACGGGTTGATCGGGGCGCTTGCTTCGTATCATCCGTTTTACGTCTCCGTCTGGGGGCGCGACGTGTATCAGTTTCCGAATGCCAATCGTTGGAACCGACGGATGCTTGAATATACATTCCAGCGTGCGGATGTCATTTGTTCGACAAGCCATGTGATGGCGAAAGAAACCGGAAAGTATACGGACAAACCGATCGAAGTGACGCCGTTTGGTGTTGATGTCGCCCGCTTCAAACCGTTGCCGAAACAGCCGAAACGGACCGTGACGATCGGCACGGTGAAAGCTCTTTCCGACAAGTACGGGATCGCCGATTTGATTCGGGCGTTTGCCATTGTGCACGAGCGGCATCCGCAAACGGAGCTGTTGATCGTCGGCGACGGGCCGCAGCGGAGCGAATACGAGGAGCTGTGCGCCCGCCTCGGCATCCAATCCGTGACGACGTTTGCCGGCAAAGTTCCGAACGAACAAGTGCCGCTGTATATCAATCAAATGGATATTTTCGCCGTGCCTTCGACGGAAGACAGCGAAAGTTTTGGCGTTGCCGCCGTCGAGGCGATGGCGTGCGGCGTTCCCGTTGTCGTCTCCAACGTCGGCGGGCTGCCGGAAGTCGTTCGTGAGGGAACAACGGGGTTGATCGTGCCGAAAAACAGTCCGGAAAAGCTGGCGGAGGCGTTCGAACGGCTGCTGCTTGATGAGAGGCTGCGGCAACGAATGGGGGAAAACGGCGTCAACCATGTCCATGAACATTACGATTGGACGGAAAATGCGATGCGCATGATCCGATTGTATGAACAAACGTTGAAAGGCGGTGGAGGGAGTTGATGAGGAACAAAGCCGTCATGTCAGCCGCCGCGGTTGGTGCTCGTTTGTTGCCGAAAGCGGAGGCTAAGTCGCGAAGCCGGCGGCTTTCCGTTGGCAAGCTCATGATGACCGTCGGTTCGCGGCAACGATTATCCATCCAAGGACAGCGGGACGATGCCAGGGGGGCGTTTCCCCTTTTCCACGCCTCGTTTGCGCTCGCCTCTTGGCGCTCGAAATGGAACGTTCGTTTGCGATTTTTTGGGAAAGTGGTGTGGAGCGGGCCATGAGGATCATGTACCTATGCCAACACTTCCCGCCGGAAACAGGCGCACCGCAAATTCGTGTGTATGAGGTGAGCAAAGAGCTGATCAAACGGGGGCATCAAGTGGAAGTGCTCACGGCGTTCCCGCATCATCCGCACGGCGTCATCCCCAAGCCATACCGCGGCCTGTTTTATTTGTTCGAACAATGGGACGGCATTCCCGTTCATCGGACATGGATTTATCCGTCGCCAAAGGGGAGCTTTTGGAAACGGCTCGCTTCGTATTTTTCGTTTACGTTCAGCTCGTTTTATTCGCTGCTTGTGAAAGCGAAGCCGACGGATGTGATCATTTGCAATTCCCCGCCGTTGTTTTTAGGGATCACCGGGTACGTGGGTGCGAAGTTGAAACGGGCGAAGTTTGTTTTCAACGTCGCCGACATTTGGCCGGAATCGGCCGTTGAGCTCGGCATTTTGAAAAATCGGCTGTTCATTCGAATGGCGAGATGGCTCGAGCTGTTTTTATACCGGAAGGCGTGGAAAATCGCCGCCGCGACGGAAGGCATTCGCGATTATATGATTGAGCAAGGGAAAGCGCCCGAAGATGTCTTTTTATTGCCGAACGGCGTCAACACGGATGTGTTTCGCCCGTTGCCGAAAAACAAGAAGCTGCTCGCGGAATTAGGGCTCGAAGGAAAAGTGGTGTTTACGTACGCCGGAACGATGGGATACGCCCAAGGGCTCGATTCGGTGCTGCGGGCGGCGGCCATCGTCAAAGCGAAAGATGAACGGGCGCATTTCCTGTTTGTCGGCGACGGCCAAGAGCGGGAAAAGCTGATGGCGTTAAAAGAAGAGCTTGGCCTTGACAATGTGACGTTTTACGGATCCGTTCCGGTTGAGAAGATGCCGGAGATTTTCTCCATCACCGATTACAGCATCGTTTCGCTGCGCAACATCGACTTGTTTAAAGGAGCAAGGCCGTCGAAAATTTTCCCGGCGATCGCCACCGGAACCCCGGTGCTGTATTGCGGCGAAGGGGAGAGCGCAGAGATTTTAGAAACATACCATTGCGGAAAAATCGCTCCTCCAGAAAATCCCGAACAGATCGCCGCGGCGGTTCTCGAGCTGCTTTGCCTTCCGAGAGAGGAATACGAAAAGATGGCGGAAAATGGGCGCAAGTTGGCGGTGGAGCAATACTCATGGATTCGCATTGTCGACGATTTGCTTCACGCCCTTGGCGATGAAACAAAACGTGAATCCGTCAGATGGACAGAAAAATAGAAAAAGAAGAAAGGGCGTTCCGCTCACAAAGAAGGACGCCCTTTTTTGTTCCCGCGTGATGCCGAGGTGGAGAGCAAAATCCCGTATGACATCATGGACTCTGTCGCTAGAACGAGACTTCAGCACCGGGGAAGTAGTGTTCTAAAATTTGCTCCGCCGTCCATCCGCGCTCGGCGAATGCTTTTGCTCCGTATTGGCTCATGCCGACCCGGTGCCCCCAGCCTTTTCCCGTGACGGTGATCGAGCTGACCCCTGACGGCGAGGCGGAAAGCGGCATGATGCCATCCGTTGTTTGTACTTTGATTCCTTCGACGCCGGCGAGCGAAACCGTTCCGTTCTCTGTTTGGACAGAATAAGATGACAAGGAAGAGGCGGCGATGCTGCCGTTCGTCGTTTGAATCGACACGGATGGACCGCTTTTTTGCACTTGAATGTCGAACCAGTTGGACGGCAAGATGCCGTAAAATTGATTGCCGTCTAGCGGGAACAGTTTGCGGATGGTCGTTTCATTGCCTTTCACCGTTTTTTCGCCGGCCGAGGTTTCAATCGTGACGGCCCCCACTTCCCCGTTCGCGCCGGTTTTGGTGATCGAGACGTCGTATAAAACAACCGATGGATCGGTGAGCCCGAACGAACGCAGCAGCACAGACGGGGAGAAGGTGAACGACCAACGGCTGTACGGCGATGATTCATACGGGTCATCGACGCTCGCCAAATATGGGTAGGCGGTTTGCGACGAGTTCCAGACGTCGCTTACGTTGGCGGTTCTGCCGCCGCTTGTCGAGTGGTAATACGTTTCAATGACACTGCCATTATATTTAAGATACAATCCTCTTGTCGCATCCACTGCCTCGTTCGATCGGGGAGATTCTCCATCATATCCTTTATACGTCTGTGTGTTTGGATTGGTCGTCAAACTTGTTTTATGTTTATAGGCATAGTTTCGGGCTGCAATGGCTTGCGCCTTCAGCGCCTCAAGCGGCCAAGAGGCAGGCATCTCGCTCGGCACGACTCCTTTTAAATAATCTTCCATATCTAAAATATTGACAGCATACAAGGCGCTGTTTTGCAGGCGAATGTCGACGCTTCCCCGATACCGCGTTTGGTTCACCTTGACAAGGGACAACGGCGCCGCGCCGATTGTTTCTTGAATAGTAAATCCGGTGCTTGAAAAATCCGTCTTTCCATTGTACGTGACAAACACGGTCGAAGAGGAAGACCGAAATGTCAGATTTGTCCCGCTTGGCAACGGGGTGATCGTCAACGTCTCTTTATTGACGATTTGATAGTTTCCTTCGACGGCGGCTGTCACCGATGCCCCTTTATATAAAAGGACTTGCACGGGATTGTTGTACGTTTTCACCCCAGCGGCGTTCGAGGCGGAAGGAGAGGTGATGAGCCAAAACAGGACGACGGCCAACCACGCTAGTTTTTTCACCGTCTACTTCACCTCACCAAATTCAGCGGCCATCCAACCCCGCCGCCCGTCAGACAGCTGCACGTTGTACCATTTCTCTCCTTTGCTGTTGGTAAACGGCTGGATATAGACCATCTCTGTCCCTTTTGGAACGGTCGCAATAATCGGATAAGAAGTCGTCGCTCCTTTTCGAATATTGACCGCGGCCGTGGCGATGACGTGCTTGGTGCTGTCGCTGCTGACAGCGGATGTCGAGACATCGCCTGAATGGATCCATCCTTTCAGCGATGAAGATAGGACGACGTTGTACCAAAGTCCTTGGGAAGTAAGGTGCGCCCCGACGACTTGCAGTGAAGCCCCTGCCTGTTTATAAGTGATGACGCGGTAGCTCGTTGACGCTCCGCTGCGGACGGCCGCATTGTTTTTCGCTACATAGACGACAGAAGGCAAAGAAGGCGAAGCGGGTTTGCTGGCAAGTTGTTGTTGAAGCTGTTGAATTTGTTGTTGCTGGGCGGCCAGTTGTGCTTTCAGGTTGGCAATGTCGTTTTTCATCGGGTTGAGCTGGGACGTCACCCAGTCGACGCTCGCTAACACGACTTCTTCCGATGCTTTCATCGCCGATGGCGTAAACAAGAGGGCGCCTGCCGTCATTCCGACCGCCAGGCTGGCAGCAACGGCCCATTTGGCTTTTCGTTTCATCATGTTCATCTCCCCCGTTTTTGGATATGGAAAGAAAGGAGAATAATAGCTTTCCTAAAAGGCCGGTGAAACACAACGGATTCGCTTGGTTCATGAGGAATCGCAAGGAATGAAAACGCGATGTTGCCATGTTTATCCAGCTTGAGAAACACCGTTGCCAAAGCTTTATATCCGTTGCATCATCGGCCTTCTCATGCTATTATTCTCCGAATGTGAACAAACTAGAATTGGCTGAAGTATTCTTCCAGTCCTTCGCGAATGCCGACGGCTGCTTTTTGGCGGAACGCTTTCGTTTTGAGCAGCGCCTCTTCATTCGGATTGGAGATGAAGGCGAGCTCAACAAGAATGCTCGGCAGCTCGTTTTTCCGGTTGACGTAAAAGTCTTGCGTTTTATGGCCGCGGTCATATGTTCCGAGCTGTTGGACAAGATGTTTTTGCACGATGGCGGCCAACTGCTCGCTTTTTGGCCCGTTGAAGTTGCTCGATACGTTGTAGTACGTTGTCGTTCCGCGAGATGTCCGCGAGTACGAGTCGGCGTGAATGCTGATAAAGGCGTCGTAGTCGGAACTGTTGGCGATCCATGTCCGTTCCGACAGCTCCAAAAAGATGTCGGTGCTTCGCGTCAATTTCACGATCGCTCCGGCCCGCTCCAATTCTTCTTTTAGCAATAAGGCGGTGTCCAGCGTAATATCTTTTTCCCGCGTGCCGCCAGGGCCGATCGCCCCGGTATCGTGCGCCCCGTGCCCTGCGTCAATAATGATTTTTTTGCCCTTGAGTCCGGTCTCGAGAATTTTCAGCGCCAATCGGTCGCTGTAATGGCGAAGGGTGAACGTGTACCCCGGTTCAAAGGTGATGAGCAGGCTGCTGCCCGTCCACTCCACCGTTTGGATGCCTGGAATGTCGGTCGACGGGACTTCAGCGTAGGAAAACGAGCCGGTGATTTTCAGGCGATTGCCAGGCAACAACGAATAGGAGACGCGGAAATTAGACGTTTTTTTCCACGTCAAATAGGCATTGTCGTTGATGGTCGAAAACGTCGGTTCCACGAGACTATTTAAGGCGACGGTAGAGGTGCTCGATTCTTCCACCCATCCGCGGACGCCATTGGATGTTTCGACATTCAGCCATCCATGATATTCGTAAAGGACAGCAAGCCGCTCATTCGCTGCCAGCGTCTTCAACGATTGATAGTTTGAAGAGGCGCCTCGGCGCAGCGGAGTGCCCGCCTGTTTGACGTATACGTAGGATGGGGCGTTGACTTCAAACGCCGGCATCCATCCCGTTTTCCCCGATGCAGAGGTGACTTGCACCCAGTCGAACGGAGATGCTTCTGTCGTCTTCAAAACCGTGACCGTTCGGTTTTTCGCAATCCGCTCGATGACGGCGGCGCTCAACGAAGGTTCGGCAAACAGCGCCGCATTAGCGGTTGTCACCTGCTTTTGCTTCCCCTGGCTGGCTGGTGGGGAAAGGTAGGATTTGGTTACGACCGTCTCGTGCACCCAGCCGAGCGTTTTTCCATTGAGGGACACTTTGTACCAAAGCGCTCCCGACGCATCTTTGGCGCTTGACAGGCTGTTCAGTTTGGTTCCTTTTTTCAGTTGGGTGACGACTTTTGCTTTTAAAGATGGAGCTTGCCGCACATTGGCGACCGACACGCTGACCGTCAGCGGCTGGCCTGAGATGCTGGACGTATCCGAGACACCGCTTGGAACCGAAATGGTTGATGACATCGTCAACACTTTTTCCGACACCCATCCCCGGACATGTCCGAGATCAACGCGGTACCAAAGTTCCTGACCATTTGTGACGAACAAATCGATCACTTTGACAGATTGACCGCGTGACACTGTGGCGACGGCGCGGTAATGGACGCTCGCCCCGCGGCGAACCGGGGAGGACTGCACAACGTTCATGAATGTCGGCAAAAGTGTCGGAAGCTGTTTGGGTATGTAGATCTGTTCCGTTTTCACCCATCCTTTGACTCCCGCCCACTCCACACGCACATACTGTTCCCCGAGCGAATTGGTGAACTCGGCCATGATGGAGACGACATCGCCGTTAGACAGTGTTTTTACGACCGGATAGTAAGGGGATGCCCCCTTGCGCATCGCGATGTCGTTGGCGGCGATGACCGCACGCTTTCCGACGAGCATGGAAGGCGGTTGGTTGGAAAAGCTGTCCGCACGCGCCCAGCCGGTGACGCCTCCGTACTCGATGCGGTACCACGTTTCACCATAGGCGTTTTGAAACTCGTCTATGACGTTCACTTGTTGGCCAGCGGGAATCGAACCAACGGCCCGATATGAATCGGTTGCCCCTCTTTTCAGCAACGAGTCTTGCTTGGCGAACATCACGTTAGGGAAGGCGGAAGAGACATGCGCTTCAGAAAAGTCGTCTGCCCGCGCCCAGCCCGTGATGCCCTTGTATTCGATGCGATACCACGTTTCGCCAGCAGCATTTTGGAACTTGTCGATGACCTTTACTTGTTGGCCAGCGGAAATGGATTCGACGATTTGATAGGAATCCGTCGCTCCTCTCCTCAGCAAAGCGTTATGCTCCGCGACCATGAGTGTCGGTGAGGATGAGGAAGGACTTCCATCGGCGGCCAAGGCGGCTGACGGCCATAGCGGGCAAGTCGCCAACAAGACGGAAAGAAGCGTTTTTTTCAAGGATTCGATCCCCCCCTTTTTCTCAAGTTTGTGTTTTCTATACTATCATAGCGAATTTTGCCGTTTTATCCAACCCGAATTCAGTCCTATTATGAGAAAAAATGAAAAGTTTTGTTGAAAAAGAGAGAAAAAAGCAGAGGACATGAAAGGTTGTGCTCTTTCATCATCATTGCGGCATGATACGCTGTAAATGGAAAAAGGCGCCCCATTGCGTTTGGGAGCACCTTCTTTGTGATCGTTAATTTTGGCTTTGTGTGGATGGTGAATCGCTGCGCGTGAGGGAGGCGTTGGACGTCTCGAGCGCTTGCCGCAGCGTTTCATTGATTGAGCTGACCGATTGCTCGTCCGGGATGTAGTAGTACACGCCGTTGATCGTTTCGTCGTATCCTTTCAAATGCAAATTTTCTACATCCGCGTTTTTCATTTTTTGATAGACGTAGATGAATGACAACAACTCGGACGGAGGGATGTTCGTCCGCACGTGATCCCCTAAATCGGCGATGACGTCATCCAGCTTCGGCAGCGAGGTGATGGACGTGCTTTTGTCAATAATGGCGCGAATGACTTGCTTTTGCCGCTCGTTTCGGCCAAAATCGCCGCGGGGGTCCGATTTTCTCATGCGCACATAGGCGAGCGCTTCATTGCCATTCAACTCTTGTTTGCCTTTATGGAACGTATGCCATTTGAGCGAACCTGTCAGCTGAGCTTTGAATGTGAACGGAACATCCACCGTGACGCCGCCTAGGGAATCGACAATTTTTTCGAACCCTTCAAAATCCGTCGTCACGTAATAGTCGATCGGAACATTGATCAGCTCATTGACGGCTGCAATCGTCGATTGAATGCCGCCATGACTGTAAGAATGGGTGATTTTGTCTTTCCGCCCTTCGCTCGGGATGTAAACGCGCGTATCGCGGGGAATGCTCAACAAATACACTTTGTTCGTCTTCGGATTGACGGTCAACAACATGACGACATCAGACCGCCCCTCCTCGTCGTGGTACTGGTTTTCCACTCCGACTAACAGAACGGTAAATGGGTCTTTGCGCATCTCAATGTTTCTTGCCGGCTTGCTTGATGGATCAAGCGCTTGATAAATTTTGCTTGACGCCTGTTTCGCCTCGGAGTAAATATTGTAGCCAAAGGCGCCGACACCCCCGAGCAACAGAAGAAACACGAGCAAAAAGAATCGGCGGAGCCGCTTTTTTTTTCTTTCGCTTTTTCACCGTTTTTCTTGTATGATTCATCGTTTAACCCTTCTTTCCTTTACGGTGTCGTTTTAGGAAGACGAAAGCAGCCGCTCGGCATACTCCATTGCTCCCGCCTGAATGTCCGCCCTTCCGTTTGTCAGTTCGGTCATCCACTCGCCGAACGAAGACTGGCCGTCCTCGGGAACGAGAACGTCAAATGTGACGCGGTCGGCATATTGGATATTTTTAATAGTATATACGGAAGAGCGCAGCTCATTTTCCACCTTCCCAAGCCACGGGTAGTCGATCGTGACATGCATGACGCGCATGAGCCGACGCTCGACGATGCCGGCGGCGTTCAGCCCCTCGGAGACAGCGCGGCTGTAAGCGCGCACCAACCCGCCCGCGCCGAGCTTGATGCCGCCAAAGTAGCGGGTGACAACGGCGACGGTGTCTTTCACCCCTTTTTTCTTCAGCACCTCAAGCATCGGCACCCCTGCGGTGCCGCTCGGCTCGCCGTCATCGTTCGCTTTTTGGATTTGGTCATGCTCGCCGATCAAATAGGCGGAGCAGTTGTGGGTGGCATCCCAATGCTTCTTCTTGATTTGTTGAATAAAGGCGACGGCCTCTTCCTCGGTTTCAGCGCGATTGATATAGCAGATGAACCGTGATTTTTCGATCACGATCTCGCGTTCGCCGTATCCTTTGACCGTGTAATATGTTTGCAACAAAGCAAAACACCTCAACATACAAAAAACGCGAAAACGGTTTAATTTTGTTCATTTTTT
>NZ_ATCO01000009.1:0-22097 GCF_000422025.1 Geobacillus sp. WSUCF1
TATTTACGCTTGTGAGGGAAAATCAACAAATCAGTGATTTTTGCACATCTTTGTGCAGGAAACCGTATTGCTTGTCAAGTACATGTTGTGGTGAAGAGCCATCAACTAAAGCAAATGGGAAGAGGTGGCCATCGCCATGAAGCAGCGCATCGTCTTATCCCTTTGGGCGGCGGCATCCGCTGCCGCCTTTATTCTGAATTTGTTGGGCCTTATGCAGCTCCTTCCGCTTTGGGCGACCATGCCGCTTTTGTTTCTCTCCTTGCTTGGCCTGGCAGCGACATGGAACCGCCGCCATCAGTTTCGTGGATTTCCGTCAAAACGAATGCGGCTGTAGCGTCGCATTCGTTTCATTTCTCAAGCAGCCGCTCCATCTCTTCCAGCTTTTCGGCAAACACTTGGCACGCTTGGCGGATCGGCTCGGCGCTCGTCATGTCGACGCCGGCTTTTTTCAGCACTTCAATCGGGTAATCAGAGCTGCCGGCTTTCAAAAAGTCGATGTACCGTGTCACCGCCGGTTCGCCTTCTTCCAAAATTTGTTTGCTGAGTGCAATCGCCGCGCTGAAGCCGGTTGCGTATTGGTACACATAGTAGTTGTAATAAAAATGCGGAATGCGCGCCCACTCGAGGCCGATTTCTTTGTCCACGACAATATCATCGCCAAAATACGTTTTATTTAAGTCGTAATAAAGAGCAGTCAACATTTCGGCCGTCAACGCTTCACCTTGTTGCGCCTTCAAATGGATCAAATGCTCAAACTCAGCGAACATCGTCTGGCGAAAAACCGTGCCGCGGAACCCCTCAAGATAATGGTTGAGCAAATAGAGCCGCTTTTTCTCATCATCGATCGTTTTCAGCAAATAGTCGTTCAACAGCGCCTCATTGCACGTCGACGCCACTTCGGCGACGAAGATTGAATAATGCGCATACGGATACGGCTGCGTTTTGCGCGTATAGTAGCTGTGCACCGAATGGCCAAACTCATGCACAAGTGTAAACAAATTGTTCACATTGTCCTGCCAGTTGAGCAAAATGTACGGATGGGTGCCGTATGCTCCCGACGAATAGGCGCCGCTTCGTTTTCCTTTGTTTTCGCGCACATCGACCCAACGGTTGTCAAGACCTTCTTTCACGATCGCCACATATTCCTCGCCAAGCGGCGCTAGCCCTTCAAGCATATATTGCTTCGCTTCGTCGTACGTCACTTCCATTTTCACATCTTGGACAAGCGGCGTGTACAAGTCGTACATATGCAGCTCATCAAGCCCAAGCACTCGTTTGCGCAGCCGTACGTACCGGTGCAACAGCGGCAAATGTTCGTGAATCGTGGCGATCAAGTTGTCATAGACGCTCTCCGGAATGTTGTTCGCATCCAACGCCGCTTCCCGCGCCGAGCTGTAGCGGCGGATGCGGGCGAAAAAGTTGTCTTTTTTCACCGTGCCGGCAAGCGTATTGGCGAACGTGTTTTGAAACTTCTCATACGTATGGTATACGGCGTAAAACGCATCGCGGCGGACGCGGCGGTCCGTGCTTTCTAAAAAGCGGATGAACCGGCCATGCGTTACTTCGACTTCCTCGCCGTTTTCGTCGATGATCGTCGGAAACGTCAAATCAGCGTTGTTCAACGCGCTGAACGTGTCGGATGTCGCCTGCATCACTTCGGCCGCCTGCGCCAATATCGCTTCTTCTTCCGCCGACAGCACGTGCGGGCGCTGGCGCGTAATCTCGTCTAACGCGTGCGCATACAAGCGAAGCGGCTCGTATTGTTCCAAAAACGAGCGCAACACCGCTTCATTGATCGCCAAAATTTCCGGCACGATAAACGCCATCGCGCTCGATGCTTCGCTGTACAAGCTTTTCGCCCGGGCGTCGAGCCCTTGGTAAAACGAGTTGGTCGTATCTTGGTCATAGCGCATATGGGCGTATGTATACAGCTTGCCTAGGCGCATCGACACTTCATCTTGGTATTGCAATGCTTCATACAACACTTCCGGCGATTCGCCAAGCCGCCCTTTGTATTCGCCAAGCTTCGGAATCATTGCCTTCACTTGTTTGAACTCTTCTTCCCAGGCGTCATCGGTGGGAAAAATGTCCTCAAGCCGCCACGTTTCCTCAACCGGAATCTCGCTTCGCAGCGGCAGCGACTTTTTCGCTTTCTTTTCCTCCACCGTCATCATTCCTCCTTATACAAATAATCGATACACGAATTATTATTCACCATTCCGTTCATCTTTTCCTGTTTTCTGCTCATTTTTTCCACTCCTCCGAACTCAAGCGATGACCAATAGCGGCTAAGCGCTGACGTTTGGCGAATTTGATCAAGAAGCGCAGCATCTTGATGAATCATCTGATCGACGGTCGACGGAAACGACAGCGGCTTCACCAAATGAAGTCGGCCGCCCTCTTCGCGGCGGAGATAGCCGAGCAGGCTCAACCAATGCAAATACTCGCCGACGGCCTCACGATACGTATCCCGGCCGACAAGCGGCAGCCGGCGCGGAACGAGGCGGCCGGTGCGGATTTTGTCGTCGAGCCACTGAAATAAAGACGCTGCCGTTGCCGGCCGTCCGGTCTTTCCTAGAAGAAACAAAAGGACATACGTTTGCCAAATGAACGGCGCCGTCTCCCATAAATACCCGCGCGGCACTGGCCAGCCCGCTTCGGTCGGAAACAGTGACGGAACGATGCCCGCCTGGTAAAAATCAGCACAAATGCGGCGCACGGTTTGGTTCGGATAAAGCGGAAACGTCCGCCGCCATTGTTTTTTTCGTTCGAGCCATCGTTCCCAAAACGCGGGCGGAAGCGGCTGTGGACGGGGGGTCATCCAATCGGTGAAGGACAGGGAAGAAAGCGGAATCGAATCGATAGCGGTCAACGTGCGCTGCACCGATAGCGGCAGCGGGCGGAAAAGGCGGATGAAGCGCTTCGTCTCTGGGCTGTAGTACCATATATGCGGAACAGCCGAATGCGGGGCACGATGGGCGAACAGCCACTGAAAGCGGGAGAGCTGCACTTCGCTCGAATATTTCGGTGAGCGCCGCAAGTGATGGGCTCCTAACACCCACAACGGGCGGATGCCGAGGCGACGGTAGCCGTCATTGCGTTCGCGAAACAGCGATTCATCGATCGTGGAACATTGGTATTCGAGGGCATAAAGGTGAGGGCCATGGCGGAACAATACGTCAGGACGTTGCTTGATGGCGGGCAAATACGGCTCGAGCTTCGCCTCGGTGCCTTGGCGAATGAGCCACGCGAACAAGTCTCGCTTCCCGGTTAAGTGGCGCTCCGACTCCGGCTCGTGCTCGACCGGGCAAGTCGCCCCTTTGCGGTGGGCGAAATGCGGCAAACGGTAGCGGCCCGATCGGAGCACCACTTCTTGACGGCATGCGGGACAAAAAAACGGTTCCTGTCGTTTCAGGCGCATCAGCCCCTCTCGTTCCCATCTTTCCGCCCCGGCAAGCGAAACCGGCCTGCCATCAGCTGAGAGAGCGACAAACAACATGATCACTTCCTTTCCAGTAAAAAATAGTTGTCTGTGAGCGGGAACAGCTGGAATTGTTCTCTGCTGCCCCCTTCACCGTCCGGTTCTTCCCTTTTATTCGTCGACCATCGCCGGTTTTCCTGCCCTGAGCCAGATTGCGCCGAAAAAAGTCCGCCGATTCGGCGGACTGGTGTTACAAGCGGTTTGTTACAACAGAGGCGACAACAGCCGGGAGACCGATTCAGCGACACGCACCCGGAACGGGCGCTGTTGAAACTGTTCGTAATCGATCATGGAAGCGTGGCGAAAATCTTCCAAAAAGTCGCGGACGAGTTTATGAATGCTGTCGGTATAATACAAAAAGGCGTTCACTTCAAAGTTTAAATGAAAACTGCGCATATCCATGTTCGCCGTGCCGATCGAGGCGAGCTCGCCATCGACGACGATGACTTTGCTGTGCAAAAACCCTTTCTCATACTCGTAAATTTTCACCCCAGCCTCGAGCAGCTCGGGAAAATACGAGCGCGAAGCGTAAAAGACAATTTTTTTTGTCCGGACGCTTTGGCGCCAGCAGGCGAACGTCAATGCCGCTTAACGCCGCCACTTTGAGCGCCGTCAAAATGTCCTCATCCGGCACAAAGTACGGCGAGGCAACCCAAATCGATTGTTTCGCCGACGTAATCATGGCAAAATACAGCTGTTTGATCACTTCCCACTTTTGGTCCGGACCGCCGGCGATGAGCTGCACCCCGCCTTGCCCTTCCTCGACGATGAGCGGCGGCGACAAATAGTCCGGCGTCAACAAGCGTTCCCCCGTCATGTAATACCAATCTTGCAAAAAAATGAGCTGGAGCGTCCGGACGGCTTCACCGCGGATCAATAAGTGCGTATCACGCCAAAATCCGAAATATTTGTTTTTTCCTAAATACTCATCCCCGATGTTCAGCCCGCCGACAAAGCCGACGCCTCCATCGATGACAATGATCTTTCGGTGATTGCGGAAATTGATCTGGTTGCTTAAAAACGGCAGGCGCACTGGCGAAAACGGGATCATCTCGACTCCCGCCGCGCGCAACTCCTCGATATAGGCGTTTGACAACTTCCAGCTTCCAACGGCGTCGTACAAAAAACGGACGCGCACCCCTTGGCGCGCCTTTTCCATCAAGACGCGCTTCAACTGTTGACCGATTTCATCATGACGGACGATATAATATTCTAAATGAATATGGTGTTCCGCTTTTTCCAGTTCGGCAAAAATGGCCGAAAATGTCTCCTCACCGTTGGTCAACACCGCCGTCTGCGACGCGAGTGAAACCGGATGCTGGCCGATGCGATAAGCAAGGCGCAAAAGCGGACGCTGATGGGGCGCCATCGGCAGCCGCTCGACGGCAATCGGCGACGGCTCTTGGAACTTGAGCAGCACCGCCTCATCAAAATCGGCTTTCTTTTTATAGCGCCGTTGTTGCCAGTAGTTGCGTCCGAACAATAAATAAAACAAAAAACCGACAATCGGAAAGCTCCCCAGCACCGCCAGCCAAGCAATCGTCTGCGCCGGCTTTCGATTCTCAAGAGAAATGACCAGCGCGATAAAGATGACGGAACAAGACATCAATACGCTGAAAAGACCAAGCAGCTTCCCTTCCCAAAACCCGTTCGTCAATGCCAGCAACGCGCCGACAATGACGACGAGAATCGCCACTCTCGATGTGTTTCGCAACAAAACCCCTCCACCCGGCTCTTCATGATGGCCGTTTTTCTTCCGCTAACGTAGAAAACGCCGATTTCTGGCGGCGAAATCGGCGGAATGGAAACATTATGAGGCTGGAAAATACGTTTTGATCGTTTCGAGTGCATTGTCGCCCATAATTTCAGTCCCGTATTCTTCAAGTCGATAAATCGTCAGCTGGGAATCGCTTCCGTATTCCAACAGAAGGCTGAGCATATTGTCCACTTCCTGCTCGGTGTAGCGCTCGTCAAACTCCACGAACAAGTAATAGCGGCCTTCAAATTGGAACAGGCGGTTCGACAATCGAGAGAAGTCAGCGCGATGGGCCAAGGAAATGACATCCTCGATATCTTGGAACGAAAGGGTGAATTGAAGGACATCTTGCTCTTCTCTCTCCTCGGCGTCCCCGTTTTGACCAAAGTGGAAATGGTGGCCGAACAGCGATTCCACCTTTTCATCAGCTGACAGCGAAAACTCGCGCCATTTCTCTTCTGGAAGCGGCAGCTCGAGCTTGCTTCCGTCTTTGGACAACTGCGCTTTCGTCACGACGACTTCAAGCCCTTTTTCGAGCGCCTGCACTTGGATCCAAAGCGGACCATCGAGCGAAAAATCGCTTTCCCCATGAACTTCATCCATCATTTCCCAAAATAATTCTTCGCTTCGTTCCCGATTGTACCAAATTTCCTCGCGGTCAAAGCCGCGCTCCTCTATATCAACATAGGAAATGTAGAACTTCACCGTATGTTCATTGATGCGTTCGATTTCCATTTCTCAACTCTCCCTTCTAAAACAAAGAAATAAAAAAGGAAGGGATTGTGCCCCTGAAACTATTTAAATCAAAACTTATGATCTTGTACTTTTATTTTATGATAAAAAGCGAAAGAAGGGAAATAAAAAAACGCATTTTTAAAAATTGGTTATGAAACCGGCCATGCCCTACTATAATGATGATGAACACGGACGGAATGAGGGACGCCTATGGTGGATGAATACATCGTTTCCATCTTGCTGATTATCGGCATTGATGTCATTCTTGGCGGGGACAATGCGGTTGTCATTGCGCTAGCAAGCCGCAACTTGCCGGAACAAAAGCGGAATGTGGCCATCATTGTCGGCACCGCGCTGGCGATCGCTGTTCGCATTGTCTTGACGGTGGCCGTCGTTTGGCTGTTGACGATTCCGTTCTTGCAGCTCGCTGGAGGCATCGTCCTCTTTTGGATCGCCTTGAAACTGATCGGGCAAAAAGACGAAAAACCGACTATGATCAAAGCCGAACCGTCGCTTTGGAAAGCCATCCAGACGATCGTCGCCGCCGATGTCGCCATGGGTCTTGACAACGTCATCGCCATCGCTGGAGCGGCTCAAGGCCATATCGGACTTGTTGTGTTCGGTTTTCTCTGTTCCGTTCCTATCATCATTTTAGGCAGCAAAATCATCCTTTATGCCATGGAACGGTTCCCGATTCTCATTTATGCCGGCGGCGCCCTCTTGGCGTACACCGCTGGAAAGATGATCGCTGCCGAAGAGCGGTTGCGCCCGTTTTACCCCCCGAATGGGGAGGCGCTGTTTCCAATGGCGGCGGCCGTTCTTGCCGTTTTGCTCGGCTTGGCGGCCCACCGCCGGTCGCGCGCCGCATAAAGCAAATGATAAAAAACTTCTACATGGCAGACCATGTAGAAGTTTTTTTATTACCCGTTCACCAGCCGCTGCGCTTCACGAAGCTGATACGCCCGCACTTTGCGCGGCAGAAAGCGGCGGATTTCATCTTCGTTGTAGCCGACTTGAAGCCGCTTTTCATCAATGATGATCGGCCGGCGCAAAATGCCTGGGTTTTTTTGAATGAGTTCGTACAAATCTTGCAGCGGCAGAGCTTCCAAGTTAATGTTCAGCTTCTGGAATACTTTCGAACGGGTGGAAATGATCTCATCCGTCCCCGTTTCCGTCATCCGCAAAATCTCTTTAATCTCCTCGACCGTGAGCGGCTCGGAGAAAATATTGCGCTCGACATAAGGAATATTGTGCTTCTCGAGCCACGCCTTCGCCTTCCGGCATGACGTGCAGCTCGGTGATGTGTATAGCTTGACCACTTCGATCACTCCTTTTGACAAGGAATCCCTTGCTTCCCTCGTCCGTCAGACGACAGACGTGCACCGCTATGCCGGTTTGACGTCTGACAGCATAGCGACACGGCCTGGACGCCAGTCTGGCGATCAGCCGCTTTGCCAATCGTTTGCAAATTGAAATGACTTTAACATGATATATTATACAATACATCGGCCAAGAAAGATATAGTTTTTCGATGATAAATGCAATTTTCTTTCTTTCCTCTTCCAAAGTGAAGGCAAATCCTCTACAATCAAAGTAGAAAAGGAAAAGGGAGGAAGAACCGATGGCCGGCTATTTCATCGACTTTGCCATTGCTTCGGCATTGATCGTCGTCCTCACCGCATTGATGGGGAACATCAGCAACACGATCGGAGAGCGGATGTTCGGCCGAAACAAAAGTGGAAAGCATGTCGAGGCCTCTCGCCGCATCCAACAAGGATGGAAAGTCGTCGGAGGAAAAAAATAACGCGCCAAGACAGGCGCATAGGTGGGCGCCGCCTCTTTCACCGTTCGCATCATGCGGCGATGAAGGAGCGGCGCTTTTTTCGATTTGGCTAGGCATACATCGCCCGATACCGCTTATACTCTTCCTCCGAACAAAGCACAAAATGGCCAGGCGTAATTTCACGGAATTCAAGTTCCTCTCCATCTTTGTAGCCATGTTGCGCCGGATCGTAAACGATCCGCTTGCGCGTCCGCTCCGTTTCCGGATCAGGAAGCGGAATGGCCGACAAGAGCGCCTTCGTGTATGGGTGGATCGGATTGCGGTACAGCTCTTCCGCGTCGGCAAGCTCGACCATTTTCCCGAAATACATGACGCCGATCCGGTCGCTGATGTATTTGACCATCGACAAGTCATGGGCAATAAACAAGTACGTCAATCCTTTTTCACGCTGCAGCCGCTTCAGCAAGTTGACGACTTGCGCCTGAATGGAAACGTCAAGCGCCGAAATCGGCTCATCGGCGATGATGAATTCCGGTTCGACCGCCAACGCCCGGGCGATGCCGATCCGCTGGCGTTGCCCGCCCGAAAACTCATGCGGGTAGCGGCTGGCATGCTCGCGGTTCAACCCGACCGTCTCAAGCAGCTCATAGACGCGCTGCATCCGCTCCTCTTTCGTTTTCGCCAATCCGTGGATGTCAATGCCCTCAGCGATAATGTCGGCGACCGTCATCCGCGGATTGAGCGACGCATACGGATCTTGGAAAATCATTTGCATTTTCCGATTTAACTCTTTCAGCTCTTTTTTTGATTTTTTGCCGTGCACATTGACGCCGTTAAACAGCACTTCTCCTTCCGTCGCTTCGTACAGCCGGATGATCGTCCGTCCTGTTGTCGACTTGCCGCAGCCCGACTCGCCGACAAGGCCGAACGTTTCACCTTTATAAATGTCAAAGGTGACGCCGTCGACCGCTTTCACCACTTCACCGCGGCCAGCAGGGAAATACTGTTTCAAGTTTTTGACTTCAAGCAGCTTTTGTCTAGCCACGCGGTTTCCCTCCTTTTCGGGCGACGATGTCAGCAAACCGTTCCATCCGCTCGCGCACAACGGCCGGCGGTTCCACTTTCGGCGCCATCTCATGCAACAGCCATGTCGCCGCATAGTGTGTATCGGACACTTGGAACATCGGCGGCTCGAGCTCGTAGTCGATTTTGAGCGCATACGGATTGCGCGGCGCAAACGCATCGCCTTTTGGCGGATTTAACAAATCCGGCGGCGAACCCGGAATCGAATACAGCTCCGTATCTTTATGATCAAGGCTCGGCATCGAGGCCAGCAATCCCCACGTGTACGGATGTTTCGGATTGTAAAAAATTTCATCCACCGTGCCGATCTCCACGATTTTCCCGGCATACATCACGGCCACTCGGTCGGCCATGTTGGCGACAACCCCTAAATCATGGGTGATGAAAATAATCGACATGCCGAGCTTTTTCTGAATGTCTTTCATCAACTCCAAAATTTGCGCCTGAATCGTCACATCAAGCGCTGTCGTCGGTTCATCGGCGATCAAAATTTTCGGATTGCACGCCAAGGCGATGGCGATGACAACACGCTGGCGCATCCCGCCGGAAAATTGGTGCGGGTATTGCTTCATGCGCAACTCGGCGTTTTTAATGCCGACCAGCTGCAATAGTTCAATCGCCCGTTTGCGCGCTTCATCTTTCGACAGCTTTTGATGCTTTAAAATCGCTTCCATAATTTGTTTCCCAATCGTCATCGTCGGATTGAGCGACGTCATCGGATCTTGGAAAATCATTGAAATTTTCGCACCGCGGATCGATTGCATTTCTTTCTCCGACAGCTTGGTCAAGTCTTTTCCTTCAAATAAAATTTCCCCTTGCTTAATCCGGCTCGGCGGTGTCGGCAACAGGCGCATCAACGCTTTTGAAGTCACTGATTTCCCAGACCCTGACTCGCCGACGATCGCCAGCGTTTCTCCTTTGTACAAATCAAAGGTGACGCCGCGGACGGCCTGCACTTCACCGGCATGAATGTCGAAGGAGATGTGCAAATCGTTCACCTGCAAAATTTTCTCCATCGGTTTCACCCCTTCCGTCGGTTATTTGCGCATTTTCGGGTCGAGCGCATCGCGCAGCCCGTCGGCCACTAAGTTAAAGCTTAAAATGAGCAAGCTGATGACAATCGATGGGATAATAATCAAATGCGGATATGTCTGAATCGACTTAAATCCCTCGCTGACGAGCGAACCGAGCGACGCTTCCGGCGGACGGATGCCAAGACCGATAAAACTTAAAAACGCCTCGGTAAAAATCGCCGTAGGAATCGTAAACATGGTCGTAATAATGATCGGCCCCATCACGTTCGGGATTAAATGTTTAAAAATAAGCCGTGAATTAGACGCCCCGAGCGTCCGTGCGGCCAGCACATATTCCATATTTTTTAGCTTCAATATTTGCCCGCGGACAATGCGCGCCATCGTCGTCCAGCCGGTGATGACCATCGCCAGCGTGATCGAAATAATCCCCGGCTCAAAAATTAAGATAAATAAAATGACGACGATCAAATACGGAATCCCGTTTAAAATTTCGATGATCCGCTGCATCACATTGTCGACCCGGCCGCCATAATAGCCGGAAATGCCGCCATAGGCAATGCCGATGAACAAATCGATCAACGCGGCCAACAAACCGATGTACAGCGAGATGCGCGTGCCATACCATGTTCTCACCCACAGGTCGCGGCCTAAATCGTCGGTGCCAAACCAATAGTACTCTTTCACGCCGCGCTGTTTATATACATCAACGCCATTGGCGTCCTTCCCGTCTAAATTCAGCCAGCTAATATGCTCCAACACCGGAACTTTGGGCGGCAGTTTCGCATGGCTTAAGTTTTGCTCTTTATAGGAACGTTCACTTGCCATTGGGGCAAAAATCGCCAATAACGCTAAAATGATAATCATGGTCAGCCCGGCAATCGCCGCTTTGTTTTCGCGCAGGCGAAGCCAAGCGTCATGCCAAAACGTCAAACTTGGGCGGCTGATTTTTTCCTGCTCGCCGACGTTCGGCGGGGCGGGCTGAAACCATTCCGGTGAAAGCTGGTCGTATTGTTGTTTCGCCATCATTTTTTCCCTCCCGCTAAACGAATGCGTGGGTCGACAATCCCATAGAGAATATCAACGATAAAAATGACAAAAATCAATAACGCCGAATAAAACAACGTAGTGCCCATAATGACAGGGTAGTCGTTCAGCTCGATCGAACGGACAAACTGCTCGCCGAGACCGGGAACGGCAAAAATTTTCTCGATGACGAGCGTTCCCGTCATTAAGTTGACCGCCATCGGTCCGAGAATTGTGATAACTGGAATGAGCGAGTTGCGGATCGCATGCTTGATGATGACCCCCGCATTGCTAATCCCTTTCGCGCGGGCTGTTAAAATATAATCGGATGACAGCACCTCAAGCATTTCCGTACGCATAAAGCGGGCGGTGTTGGCAATGACGCCGACAGACAGCGCCAACGTCGGCATAATCGTATACTTAAACCCTTCCCAAAACGCGACCGGCAGCCATTGCAGTTTAACACCGATGAAATACTGCAGAAATCCGGCCAACACGAACGACGGAACGGAAATCCCGATGACTGCAATGACCGTGGCTGTATAATCTCCCCAACTGTTATGGCGAATAGCCGCCAAAATGCCGAGCACTAAACCGACGAGCGTGCCCAAGACGATCGCCTGGAACCCAAGCTGGGCCGACGGGCCGATCCGGTCGCCGATCAACTCTGTTACCGGCCGGTTGTCATACTGGAACGAAACACCCAAATCTCCTTTTAACAAGTTGCCTAAATATTGAACGTATTGGACAGGCACTGGTTTGTCGAGCCCATATTCTTTCAAAATGATGGCTCGCTGCTCTGGGGTCAATTTTTCTTGGTTTTGCAGCGGCGAACCGGGCAACAGCTTCATCAAAAAGAACGTCACGGTCGCAATAATAAACAGCGTAATCACCATATATACGAGCCGCTGAATCGTATACCGCGCCATGGCTGCACCTCCTCTGTTTATTTCCTGTTTAATACCAATGGTATTTCAATCTTCAAGTTTTTTCGACATTTTTCGCCTTGGCAGGCAAAAGGAGAGTATATGCCCTTGCATATACTCTCCTCCGCACCTCCTAGAGAACGGTTACTCGATATACGCCCATTTATAGCTATAATCTCCACCAAATGAATGAATAACAATGTCTTTTACGTATTCACGTTGCAAATACGCACGGCCGCGTTGATACAGCGGAGCAATTGGCATTTCTTCAAAGAGGATTTTTTCTGCTTTCAACATTGCGTCCCAACGGGCTTGCAAGTCGCCAAGCAGCGTCGTTTTCGCATCTTTAATCAGCTTGTCATATTCAGCATTCGACCAGCCCGTTTGGTTGTGCGGGTTATTTGTCGTCCACAGATCAAGGAACGTCATCGGGTCTTGATAGTCCGGACCCCAGCCAGAGAAGGATAGTTCATACTGCATATTGCTTTCTAGCTCAAGTTTTTGTTTGAACGGCTGTTGTTTAATGTTGACCGTAAGGCCAGGCAAGTTCTTTTCAAGCTGTTCTTTTAAGTATTCGCCGACTTTCTTCGCGACGTCGTCGTCATAGTTTAACAATTCAATAGTGAATTTATCTTTGCCAAGCTCTTTTTTCGCTTGCTCCCACAATTTTTTCGCTTCGTCCACATTGTACGACACTAAATCGCCGTTAGCGTCACGGAAGTCTTTGCCGTCCGGACCGGTGACGAAGTCTTTCGGAACCGCATAGTTGGCCACAACCGAGCCGTTGTTGAACAACGTGTTCACCATCGCCTCTTTATCGATAGCCATCGCGATCGCTTTGCGAGCGTTGACGTTGTTCAACGGTTCTTTCTTCGTGTTCATGCGCAGCCAGAAAATCGATGGTTCAAGATACGTGTGGAAATTTTTGTCTTTTTTATATTTATCAACAAACTCCGCACTTAGGATAACGCGATCCGCTTTTTTTGTGTCGTAAAGGTTTACCATTGTTGCGGTCTCTTTTACGACTTTGACGTTGATTTTTTCCAGCTTGACCGTATCTTTATCCCAGTAGTTCGGGTTTTTCGCATACGTCCAGCCTTGCTCATGCTTCCATTCGCTTAAGACGAACGGGCCGTTGTACAGCGTCGTATTGGCTTCCAAACCGTATTTGTCGCCTTGGGCTTTAACGAATTTTTCGTTTTGCGGCATGAACGTACCGAATACCGTCAAGCTGATGAAATACGGAATCGGGTTTTCAAGCTCGACTTGGAGCGTGTAATTATCGAGAGCTTTGACGCCGAGCTGGTCAACTGGCAATTTGCCCGTATTGACTGCTGCAGCATTTTTAATGTCGTACATAATGTACGCATACTCCGCTTTCGTTTTCGGGTCAAGCACTCGTCTCCATGCGAACACGAAGTCGTGCGCCGTCACCGGATCGCCGTTTGACCATTTCGCATCTTGACGAAGCTTAAACGTATACGTTTTGCCGTCTTCGCTTACCGTGTAGCTTTCCGCTACCCCTGGCACAGGCTTATTGTCTTTCCCTAAACGGTAAAGACCTTCCATGACGTTGTTCAAAACGATGAACGATACTTGGTCCGTAGCGAGCGCCGAATCAAGCGACGGGATCTCTTGGGTTTCAAGCAAGTTCAGCACCTGCTCCTTCTTCTCCGCCGCTTTTCGCCGCCCTGGCCGCCTTGGGCGTTATTGTTGTCCTTGCCTCCGCCGCACGCCGCTAAAAACGTCGACAGCGCGAGAAGCAGGACGAGGAAGAAAGAAAATCGCTTCTTCACTAAAAAACCCCCCTTAGGTTTATGTAGTGTATTACAAATCTTCTGAACCATTAGTTTTCAGAAGATTGTACTTACATGTTTTATTATATCCTGTATTAGTATACCTGAAAAGAATTTTTTTATTTTGCTAAATAAAAAATTTCTAATTACTTAAAACAGACAGGAAGATCGGCTTGTATTTACATCTGCATTTTACCGACTTTTGACGCTGTTGTAAATAAAAAATTTCTGTCAATATATTAGAAAACGCTTACAACATAGGTTTTTCGCCCCTCATCCCTATTGTAAAGCAAATTGTTCCTCTGTTTCCAAGATGAATACAAATTTTCTGATATAACGTTGTTAATAACATTGACAATCCTTCCTCTTACATATGTTAAAATAAAAACAACGAATTGGAAAGGCGGGAGAGACAAAATGAAACGGATCGCCGTTCGAACAGGGTGGATGGTGGCCGCTATGCTGGCGGCCAGTGCGCTTATCGTTTTCTGGCAAGGGGCATGGACGGCGGTTGCCTTTATTAACACCGCCTTTTTGCTCTCTCTTGTGCCGCTTTCGGCTGGCGGGCTTTTGTTCGTTTACGAGCGCGGGTTTTTCAGCGGATTTGCCTACGGATTCCGCCGGCTGCGCAAAAGCGCAACGAAAGCGGAGCGCTATATGGAAGAAATGGCCGAGGAAAGCGAGGCGGACGAGCCCCCCGGTCCGGCGCGGTTTGCCATCACGTACCCGCTCCTTTTTGCCGGACTCCTTTTGTTTCTCGCGATGATCGCCGCCGGATATGCCTTGCAATAAGGTTGCAACAGCTGAATGTTTTTCGTATAATATAAGGCAAATCTCGAATAAACCGAGCGATGAGAAAGAAAAGTACATATGGCGATGCCTTCAGAGAGCTTGTGGACGGTGCGAACAAGCGGCTAGCCATATGGAATGGGCTTTCGAGCTTCCCGCCGAACCGGCGACGCAGTAGGCGGGGACGTTCCCCGCGTTACAGGGGGCCATGCGCTAAGCATGGGCTGAGCGATTGCGCTTGTCGGCGCAATAAGTAGGGTGGCACCGCGGTCCTACCGTCCCTATCAGAGGGATGGCGGGGCCTTTTTTATTTTTTGCTTGAGGGAGTGAAGATCGATGAAAACCATTTTTTCCGGCATTCAGCCAAGCGGCGTCATCACCCTTGGCAACTACATCGGGGCGCTGCGGCAGTTTGTCGAGCTGCAGCATGAATACAACTGCTATTTTTGCATCGTTGACCAACACGCCATTACCGTTCCGCAAGACCCACACGAACTGCGGCAAAACATCCGCCGCCTCGCCGCTTTGTATTTAGCAGTCGGCATCGACCCGACGCAAGCGACGCTGTTCATCCAGTCAGAAGTGCCGGCGCACGCTCAAGCCGCTTGGATGCTGCAGTGCATCGTTTATATCGGCGAACTTGAGCGGATGACGCAATTTAAAGAAAAATCGGCCGGCAAAGAGGCGGTCAGCGCCGGGCTGCTCACGTACCCGCCGCTGATGGCCGCTGACATTTTGCTTTATAACACCGACATCGTCCCGGTCGGCGATGATCAAAAGCAGCATATCGAATTGACGCGGGATCTGGCCGAGCGCTTCAACAAACGGTATGGCGAGCTGTTCACGATCCCTGAGGCGCGCATTCCGAAAGTCGGCGCCCGCATCATGTCACTTGTCGACCCGACGAAAAAAATGAGCAAATCCGACCCCAACCCGAAAGCGTACATCACACTGCTTGACGATGCGAAAACGATCGAGAAGAAGATCAAAAGCGCGGTCACCGACTCGGAAGGAACGATTCGCTACGACAAAGAAGCGAAGCCAGGCATTTCGAACTTGCTCAATATTTATTCGACGCTATCCGGTCAATCGATCGAGGAGTTGGAGCGGCAATACGAAGGAAAAGGATACGGCGTCTTCAAAGCCGACCTCGCTCAAGTCGTCATCGAAACGCTTCGACCGATTCAAGAGCGGTATCACCATTGGATGGAAAGCGAGGAGCTTGACCGCGTGTTGGATGAAGGGGCGGAAAAAGCAAATCGGGTCGCATCGGAAATGGTGCGCAAAATGGAGCATGCCATGGGGCTCGGGCGGCGGCGGTAAATAGCCGCATCGAGCGAAGCCATACAAAAACGGGCAGGCGCCTATCGCCTTGGCCCGTTTTTTAATTGACTTTTGGTTCTTGCTCCATTTCCCACAGTTTTTCGAAAAATGGCTGCCCTTTGATCAAGTTTTCGCACAGCTGCTCATGCCGTTCGGACCACCCGTATTTCGTCTCGTTATACAATTGTTCCCACGCTTCATCAAAAGACATTTTTTGAATAGCGGCGTATTTTTCCGGCGCCCATTCCGTATACCAATAGCGCATCTGGGCCGTATTTTTTGTCGAATAAAGCTGGTCAAGCGCCATAAACAACAGCTGTTTCAACTGCCGCTCTTTGCGCGTGAGTCCGCACATCAGTTCCGGAGCCGGCGATAAAATGTGGTATTCTTTTTCATACCTCGCAGCGGATAGTCCCGTTCCTCCGCTTCGGCCGCCATTTCGTAGACGAGTTGTTCCTGACGCGGAATGAGACGGCTTTTGCGAATCGGGATTTGATAACCGATTGTATCGACAGCCAAAACGCCGGCGCCGTCCGTGACAACGAAACAATAGTCCAGCTGGATGCGTTCATGGTTTTTGCGGACATACGCCTTCTGATGCACATCGTCTAGCAGCGGTTTTGGAAGCTCGGACAAGCTGTTTTCAATGTAATGAAACAGGGCCGGAGATACTTTTAACAATGGCACTTGGTCAAGCAGCTCGATTTGATCGTCCTTGCGCCATTCATGGAAATGGCAGACGTTGTATCCGTTCTCTTCGCCTTCAAACCAGTTGACCCAAATGTCGTGCAGATAAAGCATGCGAGACCCCTCACTTCCAGACGTGTTTGTCCATCAGTATAGGCAGAGGGACAGAATTTTATTCCATTTCGTCCTCTTTTCCCCTCTAGGAGCTGCGGCTTGGAAACGTCAAGCTCCCCCACATCAAAAGAAGGCCAATAGGGAATAAATAACATTCCACCCTTGTCGAAATATAAGACAAGTATTCGTGAAAACCACGCTCTGGGGTGATGATGTTTAAATAAGCGATCACCATCATGCCGCCGACGACCGAAAAACCAAAGCCGACCAAATAAAAAAACAGGCGGACCACCGGGCTTTCCCTTCTTTCTTGTCCACGTCCTTGTTCTACATATATGTCGGCGTCATGGACAACATGCCTGTTTGCGCCCGATGTCCCTAAGATTCTTGTGATAACCGGACAGCGGCGTCCGCCATGCGGTTTCGAGCTAAGACGCTCCCTGTTTGTCTGAAAAGCCCGCCAACTCCGCGATGTCTTTCGTTTCCATCGTCATCAATTGGGTGAGCGAATATCCTCTTTCCAGGCAGCGACGGACGATGGCATACCCAACGGCATAGCCCCCCATTTTCGGATGCCATCCAAGTCCGTACAAAATGCGGGAAGTATGCGGATGCGAAACGGGCAAATGTTTATTCGGGACTATATAGCGCCGCCAAAACCGTTCCATCTCCCGATCGGTGTAATACTTCGTCCATCCCGCACACTGTTCGGCGCCGACTGTCTCGGCGACGGCATGCTCCGCCAATCCTTCCATCACGACGGCATCCAGCAACGTCGCATCTTCGCCTTCGTTCGGCAACTGCTTGAGACGGCATACATGGTTGTATTCATGCGCCAACAACGCGGCGATCTCCTCGTCGCAATGATCAGGCAGCAAGAAGAAAAACAATTTATCAGCAAACGCCACCCCGCCTTTTCCTTGAAACTCGCGCGCAAGCTTCCAGTTTTCGTCATCGGCCGGCAGCAAACATACCGGAACGTCTGGCCCCTTCCATATCCCCCGTTGCCGTTCATACAAACGGCCAAGACGTTCCCAAAGACGGCGCTCTTTCATCTCCGGCAAAAGCCGCTCGGCCTGTCGAGTGCTTCGGTACATGCCATACAGCCGTAAATAGCTGTAAATCTCACGCGCCGGCATCTTGCCAAAAAGCGGCGCCAACCGTGCGCACAACCGGAGCGGATCGCCTTCATCCTCTTCCAGCCATCGATCGGTCGGAAGCAATCCCATCGCTTTTCCCTCCTTTTCTCTTACGTTATGTCGGCAGGGAAAAGACGGTGAAACAAAACAAAAAAGAGAGCCTGACGCTGAACCGAACCCGCCGTTAGTCACGCGTTTTCAGCTCTGCTCAACCAAGGCTCTCCTTTTCATCCATTACACATATTTTTTAAAAATCAATGTCGCATTATGGCCGCCAAATCCAAATGAGTTGCTTAAGACCGCACGCACGTCTTGCTTGCGCGCTTCATTCGGCACATAGTCGAGGTCGCATTCCGGATCCGGTGTTTCGTAGTTGATCGTCGGCGGAATGATGCCGTCGCGGATCGCCAGCACGGAGAAAATCGCTTCCACCGCACCGGTCGCCCCGAGCAAATGCCCGGTCATCGACTTCGTCGAGCTGACAGCGAGCTTATAGGCATGATCGCCGAATACTTCTTTGATCGCCGCCGTCTCATACTTATCATTGTACTCGGTGCTCGTGCCGTGGGCGTTGATGTAATCGATCTCCTCCGGCTTCAGGCCAGCGTCTTGAAGCGCCTGGCGCATCGCCCGCACGCCGCCTTCGCCGCCCGGCGCCGGCGCGGTGATATGGTACGCATCAGCGGTCGCACCGTAACCGACAATTTCGGCGTAAATCTTCGCGCCGCGGCGCAACGCGTGCTCCAATTCCTCCAGAACAACGATGCCTGCTCCCTCACCCATGACGAAACCGTCGCGGTTTTTGTCAAATGGGCGGCTCGCCGTTTTTGGATCTGGATTGGTTGAAAGAGCCGTATTGGCGCAAAAACCGGCGAACGACATTTTCGTAATCGGCGCTTCCGTCCCGCCGGTGATCATGACATCGGCGTCGCCGCGCTGAATGACTTTAAACGCATCACCGATCGAGTTCGCCCCGGTCGCGCAAGCGGTCACCGTGCACGAATTGATCCCTTTCGCGCCAAGGATGATCGATACTTGCCCAGCGGCCATATCCGGGATCATCATTGGCACGAAAAACGGGCTCACTCGGCGATAACCGCGCTGCTGGAAAATCTCAAACTGCTGTTCAAACGTCTCCATGCCGCCGATGCCAGAACCAATCCAGACGCCGACCCGTTCAGCGTTGCTTTCATGAATGTCGAGATTGGCATCTTTGACCGCCATGAGCGCCGCCGCGACGGCGAATTGGGTAAATCGGTCCATCTTCCGCGCCTCGCGGCGGTCGATAAACAGCGACGGATCGAAGTCTTTCACTTCCGCCGCCACTTTCGCCGGAAAGTCGTCCGGATTGACGCGAGTGACAATGTCGATGCCGGACTGGCCGGCGATGATGTTTTTCCACGTCGTTTCTGCGTCATTCCCAAGCGGGGTGACGGCGCCTATGCCTGTCACGACGACTCGTCTTTTTTCCATCGTTTCCGTCTCTCCTTTTTTATTTCGATAATATACGTGCCGTTAACGGCCCCAGCGCAAAGCGATCGCGCCCCACGTCAGCCCGCCGCCGAAGCCGACCATAATGATGAGATCATCGTCATGGATTTTGCCCGCTTCCAACTCTTCTACAAGCGAAATCGGAATAGATGCGGCCGACGTGTTGCCATATCGACGGATGGTTGTCGATATTTTCTCTTCTGGCAGCTCGAGCCGCTGTCTGGCCGCTTCGACGATGCGAATGTTCGCTTGATGCGGAATGAGAAAGTCGACATCGTCTTTCGTGAGCCCGGCTTTTTCAAGCACACGCACGCTTGATTCTCCCATTTGCCGGACGGCGAACTTGAATACTTCACGGCCGTTCATGACGATATATTCGTCTTTGTATAAATGTTTTCCTCCTGTTCCGTCAGCTCCCAACTCGAAAGATAAAATCCCGCGCCCGGGCGACACCGGACCCATGACGACCGCTCCGGCGCCGTCGCCGAACAGCACCGCCGTGTTGCGGTCGGTCCAATCGGTGATTTTCGATAGTTTGTCTGCCCCCACTACTAATATATACTTGTAGGCGCCTGTGTCAATAAATTGGGCGGCCGTGACCATCCCGTACATAAACCCCGCGCAGGCAGCGCTAATATCAAGCGCAGCGGCGTTGACGGCGCCAAGCCGCTCTTGCAGCATGCAAGCGACCGACGGAAACGGACGGTCCGGGGTGACAGTGGCAACTAAAATGAGATCAATGTCCTTCGCCTCCATGCCAGCGTCTTGAAGCGCCCTTTTGGCGGCAAAATACGCCATATCGGACGTATCAATGTCATCCGCGGCGATGCGGCGCTCCTCGATCCCGGTGCGCGTTCGGATCCATTCATCCGATGTATCCATCATTTTTTCCAAATCAAAGTTGGTCAACACTTTCTCCGGCACATAGCGGCCGACCCCGATAATTCCTGCTCCCATATGGTCCATCTCCTCTTTCCCAAAATGGCGAAAAAATGCTCACGCTGACAACCAAACTTGAATGTACAATCAGTATACATCACCAATTATTATTACTTGGTACTAATTTTAGCCGAAAGAGCGTGGATGCGCAATAGAAAACGAAAGTTGAACGAGCGCTTTCCGTTCCCCTAAGGCATTTGTCCAAACCGCTTTTTCCTTTCTGCCATACAATACAAATACGAGCAACCATCGCATGAAAGCAATACAAATACGAGCAACCATCGCATGAAAGGGAGGATCGCCCATGGCCAACGGCGAAGCACAAGAACAACGTCGCGAACGGCAAGACCATTTTTCCCGTCTAATGTTCGGATCTTTTCCTTCTCGCGCAACCGGCGAGCGCGAAGATCAAGGGAGCGGGGCAGAACCGCCTTTACTGCCGAACATCGATTTCATGAAGCTGTTTGAAAACGTCAATACGCTAGCCGACTCATGGCAACAATTAAAACCGCTCGTGAAAAAGATCACCTCGCTCGTCGACTTATTGAAAAAATAGCAGGGGCTGATCCAAAAAAGCGGTAATACCCCTATCTGAGGCAACATGGAAAAATAGACCACCTTGAAAACCCGGTACAACCAAGGGGTCAGAGGTGGTCTTTTCAATACTTGGGTGAAATTTCATCAAAAAGGAGCTTTTGAGTCAGCTCCTGCCTTATCGTTTACGGGAGTTCATTGTATTGGCAGAAAAATTGCCCGATTTGCCGAGCCAGTTGGCGCCGTTTCTCCGGCAGCTCGTAAACGACGCGCACCCGGTTGTTTGTCGTTTTCATCCATTGTTCATATTTACGGCTATGCAAGGCGGATGGATACGGGCTCACTCCGGCCAGCTGCCAAATCGTCACCGGAACGTCATGAGGACTGAGAAAGAGGGACGGAACAGCCTCCGGCACCTCTTCTTCTTTCAAGCCATAGGCAGTCGCGATTTCCCTCACCATCCGCCGGTACACGAATGGATGTTCTTGTTCATAGTCAAGCTGGGCGCGTACGTCAAGGCAAGGGTTGATCATGGCGACGGCGCGGATTTGACTTGGCATGGCGCCAAGCAGTTGCAAGGCAACGAGCGCGCCCATTCCTTCGGCAACGATATAGATGCGCTGGTTCACAATTTCGCTTTTCAACACCGAGTAAATGAGCTGGCGCGCCAGCCGGACCGCTTTCGGACTTCCCCAATGCCGGCCGTACAAATGGGACGAAAAGACCGTATACCCACGTTTCAACCAATCTCCCAGCCATTGGCGCCGCCCCGGATGTTCGAGCCAAAAACTCGTCTGTTCGTTCACAAAATGGTCGCCGTCGCCCATTAAAAAAAGGGCAAACCCATTTGGGCGCTCCGGCACGTGAACGATGCACCATTGCTCATCGAGTTGAAAAAACCGCCGTTGTCCTGCCATCGTTTCCATTCACCCTTGTTTGGCAATGCATAATGGTACAGTATACGATATGCGCGGCCAAAAAAAAACGTCCGGGTATATGCCTACGCGACAAATTGTGATAAGATAAGAAAAGGAATGACGAGAAGATGGGAGGAACAAAGATGCGCTTGTTTTGGACGTTTTTTTGGACGTTTTTGCTCGTGCAAATGGCAACGTACGTCATGGGCTCGATGCAAGGGATCGGCTATAACTTCGCAACCGGTGCTTTGCTTGGCGTCATCGTGACGATCTTAGTCTTCGTGATTGCAGCCCTGATTCCGGACGAGCCGGCCGGGGATCACCATCATTGATCATTCGCTTCATAAGACAACGCCTTGGGGTGAAAGTCCCAAGGCGTTGTTTTTTGTCATCTTTAACCGAGAATCCTCCCACTTCAACACCTATATATAGATGCAATTTGAAGCTTTAACATTTGTAGCTTTTACCGAGCATTTGATCGACTGTCGGGCGACCGAACAACGCCGCTTTCAGACCCATGTATGGGTTATGGGTCTGTGAAGCGGGT
>NZ_ATCO01000010.1:0-5559 GCF_000422025.1 Geobacillus sp. WSUCF1
TGTTATGATGGGGATAAAAGATTTCTAATTTTTCGATTTCTGCAGACTTGATGAAGGAGGAAACGATGAATGAAAACAGAAGTGGTAGCCAGCGAGAAAGTAAAGGCATTTGATTGCCAACATTTCATCAACGGGCGGTTTTTGCCTTCACAAAGCGGCAAGATGTTTCAAAACATTAATCCCGCTACGGGGGAAGTGATCGGCACCGTCTGTGAAGGGGGGAAAGAAGAGATTGATTTGGCGGTGGCCGCTGCAAAAAGGGCGCTTAGCGGACCGTGGAAGAGAATGACGACTGGGGAGCGGATCGCAGTTTTGCGCCGTATCGGCGATCTCATTTTAGAGCGCAAAGAGGAACTGGCTCGCCTCGAGTCTCTCGATACGGGGAAGCCATACTCTCTCTCCCTCACGTTGGATATTCCGCGGGCAGCGTATAACTTCCACTTTTTCGCCGACTACTTGCGATCGGTCGGCACGGAAGCGTATCAGACCGATGAGGTGGCCATCAACTATTCGATCCGCCGACCGGTCGGGGTCGTCGGACTGATCAATCCGTGGAATTTGCCGTTGCTGTTGTTGACGTGGAAGCTCGCCCCGTGTTTGGCAGCCGGGAACACGGCCGTCATCAAGCCGGCGGAATGGACGCCGCTCACCGCAACTGTATTGGCCGAAATTTGCAAAGAAGCCGGGGTGCCGGATGGCGTTGTGAATGTTGTTCATGGCTTTGGTCCGGATTCGGCAGGGGCGGCGTTGACTGAGCACCCGGATGTTGACGCCATTACGTTCACTGGAGAGACAACAACTGGAAAAGTCATTATGGCGGCGGCGGCGAAATCATTGAAAAAGCTGTCTTACGAGTTGGGAGGGAAAAATCCGAACATCATTTTCGCCGATGCGGATTTGGACGAAGCGATCGAGACGACGTTGAAATCGAGTTTTATGAACCAAGGGGAAGTGTGTCTGTGCGGGTCAAGAATTTATGTAGAGCGGCCGCTTTATGAACAATTTTTGCAAAAGTTTGTGGCCAAAACGAAAGAACTCGTTGTCGGCGATCCGTTTGATCCGAGAACAAATGTCGGCGCGCTCATCAGCGAAGAGCATTACGAACGGGTGATGAGCTACATCGAGCTGGCGAAGGAGGAAGGCGGTCGTATTTTAACCGGTGGAAAGCGGCCGGACGGCTTGGATCAAGGATATTATCTTGAACCGACGATTATTGTCGGTGTCAACCGAAATTGCCGCATCGTCCGCGAAGAAGTGTTCGGACCGGTCGTGACGGTCATGCCGTTTGACGAAGAAGAGGAAGTGATCGCCCAAGCGAACGACACCCACTACGGATTGAGCGCGACGATTTGGACGAACGATTTGCGTCGGGCGCACCGGGTGGCGGCGCGCATTGAAGCCGGAATCGTTTGGGTCAATACGTGGTTTTTACGTGATTTGCGCACACCGTTTGGCGGTATGAAACAAAGCGGCATCGGGCGCGAAGGCGGCATGCATAGCTTTGAGTTTTATACAGAATTGACGAACATTTGCATTAAGCTTTAGCCGCGATGGACGAAAGAGGTGATGACGGTGAAGAAGTGGGACGATTGCGCCGAGTTGCTGCTGGCTGCTGAGAGGGAGAGACGTCCTCTCTCTCCTTTGACGACACTCGATTCGGCGCTGACCGTGTATGACGCCTATCAAATTCAATTGCGGACGATCAAACAAAAAGTAAAGGAAGGGCGCCGGATTGTCGGCAAGAAAATCGGATTGACCTCTAAGGCGATGCAACAGCTGCTTGGGGTTGACCAACCGGATTACGGCCATTTGCTTGATGATATGGCGGTGGAAAACGGCGGGGTTGTTTCGTGGGAGCGGGTGCTGCAGCCAAAGGTGGAAGCAGAAATTGCGTTTGTCTTAAAACGTGACTTAGTTGGCCCGCGCGTGACTGTCATTGACGTGCTGCTGGCGACGGATTATATCGTTCCGGCGCTGGAGATCGTTGACAGCCGCATTGCCGATTGGAACATCCGTCTTGAAGATACAATCGCCGATAACGCTTCATCGGGACTTTACGTTTTGGGGGAAAAACGGTTGTCTGTCCATGCTGTTGATATTGCGCAAATCGGCATGGCGCTCTACCGAAACGGTAAGCTGGCCAACACCGGTGTTGGGGCCACAGCGCTCGGGCATCCTGCGTTTTGCGTCGCTTGGCTGGCAAATAAGCTCTATGAATATGGAAAAGAGTTGAAGGCGGGAGAAGTGATCTTATCCGGAGCTTTGTCGGCAGCGGTGAGCGCCGAGCCCGGCGACGTGTTTTTCGCTCGCTTTGCCCATTTGGGGGAAGTACGGGTCGAGTTTGCGCCATAAACAAGGGAGGAAAAACCGTGGAGAAGATCAATGTAGCAATTCTTGGTTCTGGGAACATCGGGACTGACTTGATGTTGAAGCTTGAACGTTCGGATGTGTTGCAGTTGACAACAGTAATTGGGATCGATCCTCAATCGGAAGGGCTGCGTCTAGCAAAAGAGAAAGGGTATCACGTCATTGACAGCGGCATCCAAGCGTTTTTGGAGCATCCCGAATGGGCTGATTTCGTCTTCGACGCGACGTCGGCGAAAGCGCACATCCGTCATGCCAAACTGTTGAAGCAGGCTGGGAAGGTCGTCTTTGATTTGACTCCGGCGGCCGTTGGACCGTTTGTTGTGCCGCCTGTCAATATAACGGAACATTTGGAAGAGACCAACATTAACTTCATCACATGCGGTGGACAGGCGACGATTCCGATCGTTCATGCCATTGGGCGCGTGCAGCCGGTCGCTTACGCTGAAATTGTTGCGACGATTTCAAGCAAAAGTGCAGGGCCGGGAACAAGAGCGAACATTGATGAATTTACAGAAACGACTGCTCGAGGGCTCGAAAAAATCGGTGGGGCGAAGCGCGGAAAAGCCATCATTATTCTCAACCCGGCTGAACCGCCCATTTTGATGAGAAACACAATATACGCACTTGTCGAAGGGAAGAAAGCAGCGGCGCGGGAAATTTGCGACTCGATCGAGGAAATGGTAGAAACGATCCGCTCGTACGTTCCCGGCTATCGGCTGCGCACGAGTCCGATCATTGAAGGAAATAAGGTGACGGTCATGGTTGAAGTGGAAGGAGCGGGTGATTATTTGCCGAAGTACGCTGGAAACTTGGATATTATGACCGCCGCTGCGGTGAAAGTGGCGGAGGAAGTGGCGAAGCATCGATTATCGAAGTTGTTGGCTGAGGAGGGGAAACGATGAAGCGAGCCATTACCATTACAGAAGTGGCATTGCGCGACGGCAGCCATGCCATCGCCCACCAATATACAACAAAACAAGTGGCCACGATCGCCAAAGCGCTCGATGAAGCGAACGTTCCGTATATTGAAGTGTCACATGGAGACGGTTTGGGGGGATCTTCGCTGCAGTATGGCTTGTCGCGGACCGATGAATTTGAGCTGATTGAAACAGCTGTGGCGGTTTGCCGGCAGGCCAAAATTGCGGTGCTCCTTCTTCCAGGCATCGGGACGGTCAAGGAATTGAAGCAGGCCGCCCGCCTAGGAGCGAAAATGGCGCGCATCGCGACCCATGTGACGGAGGCGGATATTTCGGCCCAGCATATTGCCGCGGCAAAAGAGCTTGGTATGGAAACAGTCGGGTTTTTAATGATGGCGCATATGGCGCCTATCGAGATGCTTGTTCATCAAGCGCGGCTTATGGAAAGCTACGGGGCGGACGTCGTCTATGTCGTCGATTCAGCCGGTGCTCTCTTGCCGCATGAAGTGAAAGAGCGCGTTCGAGCATTAAGGGAAAGCCTTGAAATTGAAGTCGGTTTTCACGCTCATAACAATTTATCATTGGCGATGGCCAATACATTGGCCGCGATTGAGGAAGGAGCGACGCGCGTTGACGGCAGTGTCCGCTGCCTGGGGGCCGGTGCCGGCAACACACAGACGGAAGTGCTGGTCGCGGTGTTGGATCGGATGGGCATTCCGACCGGCATTGATTTGTATAAAATGATGGATTTAGCTGAGCAGCTTGTGGCGCCGATCTTGCCAAAAGCCCAAGAGATTACGCGTGACAGTTTGACGCTCGGATATGCTGGCGTCTATTCAAGCTTTCTTCTTCACGCGCAGCGCGCCGCCCGAATGTTTGGCCTCGATGCTCGCGATATTTTAATTGAACTCGGCCGGCGGAAGGTTGTCGGCGGGCAGGAAGATATGATCGTCGACGTCGCTGCGGAAATGGCGCGTCAAAAAGCGGCTGTAGGAGAGGGGGAGTAAGGTGACTTCTCTTGACTACGAAAAACTCGCTATGGAGCTTTTGAACGCTGAGCATGAGAAGAGAGAAATGGTTCGTCTCACAATCCAATATCCAAATATGACGGTCGAGGAAGCGTACGCTATACAAGAACAACTCGTGGCGATGAAACAGGCAGACGGCTATCGGATCATCGGCCCGAAAATGGGATTGACGAGCGCTGCGAAAATGGCGCAAATGGGGGTGAATGAGCCGATCTACGGGTATGTGTTTGATTATATGATCGTCCCTAACGGAGGGACGGTGGCCATGAACGAACTGATCCATCCGAAGGTGGAAGCGGAAATCGCCTTCATTTTAAAAGAGGATGTCCAAGGGCCGGATATTGACGCGACGGACATTTTAGCGGCAACGGAGTATATCATCCCAGCGCTGGAAATTATCGATAGTCGCTATGCTAACTTCGAGTTTGCCTTGCCGGATGTGATTGCCGACAACGCTTCCTCATCTAGGGTCGTATTCGGAAACCGCCTCGTTCCTCCCGTCTCCCTTGAACTCGACTTGCTGGGAGTGAGTTTATCCATCAACGGTGAAGGGAAGGCGTTCGGCGCTGGCGCGGCGGTGTTGGGGCATCCGGCCAACGCGATTGCCATGCTAGCCAACATGTTGTCCAGAAAAGGAAAAGGATTGAAAGCGGGGGAAATCATTTTAGCCGGAGCGATGACGGAAGCTGTCCGCTTTGTGGCAGGGGATGTTGTGTTTGCCCAGTTTGACCAATTAGGAACGGTTTCGTTCCGATCGACAGATTGATGAAAGGATGAGCCGCATGCCGATTGTTCATATTCATCTGCTCGAAGGAAGGCCGGAAGAAAAGATTAAAGAAGTGATTCGCGAAGTAACCGGTACAATCAGCACTGTTTTAGCTCGCCAAAGGAAAACGTGCGGGTGATCGTATCAGAAGTGCCGAAATCTCATTGGGGTGTCGCCGGCATCCCAATGTCAGATAAACAACGAAAATGAAAAGGGGGAAAAATCACGATGAGTTTGGAATTAGCCATGCTTGTGCCGCATACGCCGAGAATGTGTTTTGAGGATCGAACTCCTGAGTTTCAACATGAACTCGTCAAAGGGATGCACGAAGTGGCGAAAATCATCGAGCAAGTCAAACCGGATACTCTTGTTTTGATTTCTTGCCATTGGATGTCAAGCTTCGACCATTTTGTCGATGCTACACCAAGACATAAGGGGGTATTGACCGCCGTAGAATGTCCTGATTTGATTGCCGATGTCC
>NZ_ATCO01000011.1:0-10400 GCF_000422025.1 Geobacillus sp. WSUCF1
ATGTTTGTCTTTAAAAGTCAAGTACATCTTTTGGTGACGAACCAATTTATGGATAATTTGACAATGTTCAACATTTTTTTGCAACGATTGGTACAATCGAATTGAATGAGATTTTTGTTGTAGGAACGAAAGAGGGGATGATCACCAGGGCAACGATTGCAAAGCGGATTTCGTGCCGGCATTGTTTGAAAAAGAAAACGACACAAATCTATGAAGTCCGCCATTGTTGGCGTACAGGTGTAGGAGTAGGGCACCTAGTAGCGAGGGCAGGTCAACGAATCCGGAGCACGGTGTTTCGCATTGGCGCGGCGCTCTATGGGCCGCGAAGGACGGACGTGCTGCGACTCGTAGTCTGCCAACAGCTTCCGGTAATCAAGGATTGCCGGCACACCGATGATCGGAAGGTCATCGACCTGGAGTTTCCGGTACGGTTTTTGGATGGGTTCGTCCAAGTCCTCGAGATTCAAGGATTTTCCCAATATCACACCCATCAAATACACAATGATTTGATATTGGGTCTTGATGATTTCGAGCAAATAGGCTAATAATTGAGGTAACAAAGCTTGTCACTCCTTTGTTTTGGCTGTTTGGTGTCGTTGCTTCATGATGGCCGAAAATAACGAGGGGTGGCCAGCTTTTTTCTTCCGACCGTTGAAATTCAAGGAGAAAGCGTGAGTATGGAGGATGAACTTTTGACAATACCTAACGATATGCCGGGGGGATGACGATGAATGTGATGGATCCATCGAAGCGGGAAATTTGGCGCCGGTTTGTCCAAGAGGGAACGTTAGATCAAGCGAGAATAAGCAAAAGAATTGAAGAGTCGTGGTATCTTTGCCGCCAGAAAAACGTGGATCCTTATGATGGGAAAGGGAAAATGTTTTTGACTGGCCGTTTATTGCTGGAAAGAAGGGAAAAAAATCAAAGGTTGCTCCGTTGTGCTGTTCCGATTTTGGAGAAGTTGCAACAATTATTTCAAGAAATTCCTGCGATTTTTCTCCTTATCGATCAAGAAGGGTATGTGTTGTGGGCTAAAGGACATCAACAGGCGATGAAAAAGGCGAAAGAAATCAATTTTTTAGAGGGAGTCAAATGGACGGAGGAGGAAGTCGGGACGAATGCCATTGGTACAGCCTTAAGGACGAGAGAACCGATTGCGGTTGTCGGACTCGATCACTATGCAGTTGCTTCCCAACAATGGGTTTGTTCCGCGGCTCCGATTTACGATGAAAACAAAGAGTTTCTTGGTATCATTGATATGTCCTACCCAATCTATCACGGTTTGTCCGACGCTCAAGACTATGTACTTGCCACGATTGTCGCCGCCTCCTACACCATTGAGCAGCAACTGCGAATCCAACAGAAAGAAAATCTATTGGAACTTTTCCGCCACGGTTTTCAAATGGAAGATTCGGCTTCTTACTCAGTTGTATGTGATGATCAAGAGAACATTGTGTGGGCCAATCATCGCTTGCGTTCATTCTGTTCCAGCATCATCGACCAGCCGTTGCAACAATTTTGCCAACGAACGTGGAAAGTCTTCTCCAAAGTTCCCATTTTTTCTTCAGTTTACGGTCATCTTATCGGCTATAAAGTAACTTTGCAAAAAGCACAAGACGAGGAGGCTTTTTTTTTGCTCCCTGCCATCATTCCGCTTTGACGGGGTGATTGGAACAAGTCCGTCTTTTGCTGCTGTGTTAAGAAGTTGTTCTAAAGTTGCGAAAACGGATGCAACGGTTTATCTCTCAGGGGAAACAGGGACAGGAAAAGAGTTGATTGCTCGGGCGATTCATCAAAACAGCCTGCGGAAGGATGGCCCATTTGTCGCCGTCAATTGCGGAGCGGTTCCGAAAGAGCTCATCGGGAGCGAATTGTTTGGGTATGTGGAAGGGGCGTTTACTGGCGCAAAGCGGACAGGGTATATGGGAAAATTTGTCCAAGCTCACGGTGGAACGCTTTTCCTAGACGAGATCGGTGAAATTCCACTAGAAATGCAAGTAGCTTTGTTAAGAGTGTTGCAAGAAAGAGAAGTCGTGCCAATTGGCGGAACCAAACCGATTTCTGTTGATGTTCGGGTCATCACAGCCACACACCGCGATTTGTATGAGTTGGTAAAGGAAGGGAAGTTGCGAGAAGATCTGTTTTATCGTTTGCATGTATATCCGATCAAGCTCCCAGCGTTAAGGGAGCGGAAAGAGGATATCCCGTTTTTTGTTGACTACTATTGCCGAAAAAACGGTTGGAATGTTTGTTTGCCTAATTCAGTGATGAACTTATTGATGGACTATTATTGGCCTGGGAACATCAGGGAATTATTTAATGTGTTGGAACGAATGAGAATTGAGTATGGAGAGGCAGTCCCCCCGATTTCTGGAATAAAGTCAATGCTTGTAGCGTTGAAGAACGACGAGAAGGGAAGAGGCGAGCTTACCTATCGGGAGCAGGTGGAAAAAGAACAAATGATGAACATGCTTGAAGAGACGAAAGGAAATATTAGCAAGATGGCGGAGCTATTAGGCATTTCTCGCAGCACGTGCTATCGCAAGCTGAAAAAGTACAAATTGATTTGAAATAAAACAAAATGACACAGATTGATGCAAAGGGGTAAAAAAGAGGGATATGAAGCATTTAAGAAAGCGCTTACAACAAGGGGGGTGTAAGCGCTTTTTTGTTGGCATGGAGTTTGCTTTAGATAAATAACGAAACTACTTAAAACAAAGGGAGGTTTCTGTATGGCTGTTGCTCGATCACAATCCATCGTTCTTACGAAAGAAAAGGCTAAATGGATGTATCAGAAAATGCAGGAAATTCGCCAATTTGAGGACAAGGTGCATGAAATTTTCAGCAGGGGAGTGCTGCCTGGTTTCGTTCATTTATATGCGGGGGAGGAGGCCGTGGCGGTAGGGGTTTGCGCCCATTTGACGGAAAAGGACTACATTACGAGCACCCATCGCGGACACGGACATTGCATCGCTAAAGAATGTGATGTCAACGGAATGATGGCTGAAATTTATGGGAAAGCGACGGGGTTGTGCAAAGGAAAAGGGGGATCGATGCATATCGCTGACGTTTCCAAGGGGATGCTTGGCGCGAATGGCATCGTTGGCGGAGGATTTCCTCTCGCTGTCGGAGCTGGACTGACGGCAAAACTAAAGAAAACAGGATCTGTCGCCGTTTGCTTCTTTGGAGACGGGGCAAACAACCATGGCACCTTCCATGAAGGAATTAATTTGGCGGCCATTTGGAAATTGCCGGTCATCTTTGTAGCCGAGAACAATGGATATGCGGAGTCGACTCCGTTTGAATATGCATCCAGTTGCCGAAACATTGCCGACCGTGCTGCGGCATACAACATTCCGGGGGAAGTTGTCGATGGCAAGGATGTCATCGCTGTATACGAGGCGGCAAAAAGAGCCATTGAACGAGCTCGCAACGGCGAGGGGCCGACCTTGATCGAATGCAAAACATATCGAAACTATGGGCATTTTGAGGGAGATGCACAAACATATAAGTCATTGGAAGAGAAGCAAAAACATTTGCAAGAGTTGGATGCCATTGTGAAGTTTCGCGAGTATCTCCTTGTCAATCAGTTATGTTCTGAACAAGAGCTCGCAGAGATCGAACAAAGCGTCGCCAAAGCGATTGAAAAAGCAGTGGAGTTTGCCGAAAACAGCCCGTTTCCGACGGAAGAAGATTTGTTGCGAGATGTCTATGTTTCTTATTAAAACAGAAACGGTTTAGGAGGGAAACAGAATGGCGAGAACGATTTCTTTCTCAGCGGCGCTGAACGAAGCGATGAGACTAGCCATGCGAAAAGATGAACATGTCATTTTGTTGGGCGAAGATGTTGCGGGAGGCGCAACAGTCGATCATTTACAAGACGACGAAGCTTGGGGAGGGGTCATGGGAGTCACGAAAGGGCTCGTGCAGGAATTCGGCAGGGAACGCGTATTAGATACGCCGATTGCCGAGGCCGGGTACATTGGAGCGGCGGTTACTGCGGCGGCAACGGGTTTAAGACCGATTGCGGAGTTGATGTTTAACGATTTTATCGGCAGTTGCTTAGATGAAGTAATGAACCAAGCGGCCAAACTTCGCTATATGTTCGGCGGAAAAGCGAAAGTGCCATTAACGATTCGGACGATGCATGGCGCTGGATTTCGGGCGGCGGCGCAGCACTCGCAAAGTTTGTACGCCCTTTTTACCCACATTCCAGGGTTGAAAGTTGTCGTTCCTTCCACTCCTGCCGACGCTAAGGGTCTTTTGCTTGCTTCGATTTTTGATGATGATCCTGTCATCTTTTTTGAAGATAAAACGCTCTATAACATGAAAGGAGAAGTGGAAGAAGGGTTTTATACGATCCCATTCGGAATAGCGGATATTAAAAGACAAGGCGATGATTTAACGATTGTCGCTATCGGCAAGCAAGTGCATACCGCCTTGAAGGCGGCAGCGATATTGCAGGAAAGAGGCGTTGAAGCAGAAGTAATTGATCCACGGACATTGTCCCCGCTTGATGAGAACACGATTCTGTCGTCTGTAGCGAAGACAGGACGGCTCATTGTTGTTGACGAGGCGAATCCTCGCTGCAGTGTCGCTGCTGATATTTCGGCTCTTGTAGCAGACAAAGGGTTTGACTATTTGGACGCGCCTATTAAAAGGATTACTGCTCCGCATTGCCCTGTGCCATTTTCACCGGCATTAGAGGATCTTTACTTGCCGACGCCGGAGAAGGTACTGCGTGCTGCGGCGGAAATTATAGGAGACGAAACGATTGTGCCAGTATAAATGATAGAGCGTGTTGCCTTGGTTGTACGCGGCAACACGCGTTCTTTGCATTGCATTTATTTGAAAAAGGGGGAGAGAAAACGTGGCCGTTGAGATTATTATGCCAAAGCTAGGAATGAGCATGGAAGAGGGAACGGTGTAGAGTGGCTGAAGAAAAAGGGAGATCCAGTGAAAAAGGGAGAATCGATCGTCGTCATTAGTTCTGACAAAATCGAAAAGGATATCGAAGCGCCGCAAGACGGAGTATTATTAGAAATTATTGTTCAACAAGATGAAACAGCGGAAGTAGGGAAAGTGATTGGTTACATCGGACAAGAAGGTGAAGTTTTGAAGGAAGCTGACCATGAATCGGTAGCAATCAGTATGAAAGAGGAAATCGAGGCAATATCCGAAACTATGTTACGGGTTTCTCCTGCTGCTCGAAAATTAGCACATGAAGCGGGAATAGATTTGCGTCGTGTTTCAGGTTCAGGACCAAAAGGGAGAATTACGAGAGCAGATGTAGAAAAGGCTATTCAAACTAGACAGGCGTCTTCACAACTAGAAAGCGAGGAGCAAAGGTTTACACAAATAAATAAGGAAGCCATCAACACATCAGAAAGTATAAACCTTAAGAAAAAAATGTCGGGACAAATAAGTGAGATGGCAATAGAACAAAAAGACGTTACGGTAAAACCGATAACAGGTATGCGGAAAGTCATTGCAACAAGAATGTTTGCAAGCCTTCATCAGACAGCTCAGCTGACCATTCATATGAAAGCAGATATTACAAAATTAATGGAAGTGAATGAAAATATTAAAAATGAATTGCGCGATGAGTCAACGATCAAATTCACGATTACTGATTTTATTGCTCGCGCAGTGATTTTATCACTGCGAACACATAAGCAAATGAACAGTCTTTATCAAGACGGACGTATTTATACGTATGATTCTGTTCATTTAGGAATTGCCGTTGCAGTGGAAAACGGCCTCGTTGTTCCAGTCATCCGCTATGCGGAGAAGCTTTCTTTAAAAGAAATTTCGCAAAAAATTAAGGAATTAAGTACCAGGGCAAGGGAGGGGGCATTAAGCAGTGAAGAAATGACAGGTTCGACGTTCACGATTACAAGTTTAGGAGCTTACGGTGTAGAGTTTTTCACACCAGTACTGAACCCTCCGGAAGTAGGGATTCTTGGGGTAGGGACTGCCGAAGATGTTCCTGTTTTGGTAGGAGACATTGTTGAAAAGAGAAAAAAATTACCGTTAAGCTTGACATTTGACCATCAAGTGATCGACGGAGCGCCTGCAAGTCAGTTCCTTGGTATGGTGAAGCATTATTTGGAGAATCCATATCAATTATTTTATTCATAATTTTGGGCGGCATGGCATGAGATATGGTGTTGAGAATGAAGCCGTTGGATGAGGAAATAGGAGATGGGAGAGTAGCGAAATGATAACTAGTGATTTTGCAATCGCAACGGAAACACTTATTGTTGGAGCAGGTCCGGGGGGATATGTAGCAGCCATCCGAGCCGCGCAATTAGGTCAAAAAGTAACAATTGTAGAAAAGGGAAAACTTGGTGGAGCATGCTTAAACGTAGGATGTATTCCATCCAAGGCCCTTATTTCGGCAAGTCATCGTTATGTGATGGCAAAACATTCTGAAAAAACGGGGGTTAAAGCGGAAAATGTCACGGTTGACTTTTCAAAAGTCCAAGAATGGAAAACCAGCATTGTAAAAAAATTGACCGATGGTGTTGAGGGACTGTTGAAAGGGAATAACGTCGAAATTGTCTATGGCGAAGCATATTTTGTGGATGCGAACACGGTGCGTATTATGGCAGAAAACCATGTACAAACATATGAATTTCAAAACGCGATTATTGCGACAGGCTCGAGGCCAGTTGAACTGCCTAATTTTCCATTTTCGAAGCGTGTTATTGATTCCACTGGCGCTTTGAACTTGCCGGAAATCCCGAAATCGCTTGTGGTGATCGGTGGCGGTTATATTGGTACGGAATTAGGGACGGCATATGCGAACTTCGGAACGAAAGTAATCATTGTAGAAAGCGCAGATGAAATTTTACCGGGATTCGAAAAACAAATGAGCGCGATTGTGAAACGGCGATTAAAGAAAAAAGGAGTCGATATTTTCACCAATGCTTTTGCCAAAGGGGTTGAGGAGCGTGAGGATGGTGTGACAGTGACATTTGAGGTAAAAGGGAAAACAAAAAAGGTTGCTGCCGACTACGTTCTAGTCACAGTAGGCCGATGTCCGAATACAGATAAAATTGGTATAGACAGAATCGGTGTGAAAATGAACGACCGCGGTTTCATTGAAATAGACAAACAATGTCGTACGAGCGTGCCGAATATTTATGCGATCGGTGATATCGTACAAGGGCCACCGCTGGCTTATAAAGCCTCTTATGAAGGAAAAATAGCTGCTGAAGCGATTGCGGGTTTTCAATCGCAAATCAGCTACTTAACTATGCCGATGGTTGTCTTTTCGGATCCGGAGTGCGCATCTGTCGGTTATTTTGAACAGCAAGCGAAAGAGAAAGGGATTGATGTAATGACAGCGATCTTCCCTTTTGCAGCTAACGGTCGAGCTCTTGTTTTAGATGAAACGGACGGGTTTATGAAGCTTGTTGTCCGCAAGGAAGACAACGTCGTTATTGGGGCACAAATTGTTGGTCCACACGCCTCAGACATGATTGCAGAGTTATGTCTTGTAATTGAAGCAGGTATGACAGCAGAAGATATCGTTGTAACGATTCATGCTCACCCAACATTGGGGGAAATAGCGATGGAAGCAGCTGAAGCAGTTCTTGGTACGCCTATCCATATCATAAATCGTAGAATGAGTTAATGAATGATACTTATGAATAAAATAAAGGTTCATCACCAAATTTTGTGATTTAGTGACAAAAAAGAGAAAGCACTGACGAGATCCTGGCAATAATGTTAGCGGTGAAATCAACACCGTCAAGAAAGCACTTGACTGTTTCCATTCTACCAACTTCAAGGTCTGTATACGGAAGAAGGATGTTGACTGATGAACCCATTTCATCCAGATAACATGTTTCTAGGATTGATTGGAAATCACAGAAAATGGTGAAGACTCAAAATAAATTATACGAGGAGTGTTTTAATATAGATGAAAGCGGCAAGATGGTATAATGCCAAAGATATTCGAGTCGAGGAAATTCCAGAGCCGAAAGTGGCGAAGGGGCAAGTGAAAATTAAAGTGGCGTACTGCGGGATTTGCGGGTCTGATTTGCACGAATACTTGGTCGGGCCGATTTTTATACCTGTAAGTGAACCACATCCGCTTTCAAAAGATAAAGCACCGATTGTGATGGGGCATGAATATGCAGGGGAGGTAGTAGAAATCGGTGAAGATGTGACAAATGTAAAAGTGGGCGACCGCGTGTGTGTAGAACCAATTTACAGTTGTGGTGAATGTGTCTCTTGTAAAAAAGGACATTACAATGTTTGTGGAAAATTGGGGTTTATAGGGCTATCTGGAGGGTATGGAGGATATGGGGAATACAGTGTTGTTCCTGTCAATATGGTGCATAAAATTCCCGAGCAAATGTCTTGGGAACAAGCGGCACTGGTTGAACCTACTGCAGTTGCTGTCCATGCTGTTCGTCAAAGCACGTTGAAAATTGGGGATACAGTTGCTGTATTTGGAACAGGCCCCATCGGTTTGCTTGTGATTCAGGCAGCAAGAGCGGCGGGTGCAAGTAAAATTATCGCAACAGAAGTTTCGCCTGAACGTCAAGAGTTTGCCAAAAAAATAGGAGCGGATATCGTCATCAATCCGCTAGAAAATGATGTTGTGAACGAAATCAAGCGCCATACAGATGGGTTAGGAGTAGATGTGTCATTTGAAGTTGCTGGAGTAAATTCAACGTTAAACACAGCAATTCAATCCACGAAAAGAGAGGGAAATGTAGTAAATATCAGCATTTGGGAAAATACAGCAAATATTCCATTGAACAATCTCATTTTGACAGAAAGACAAATGACAAGTATAATTGCGTACCGTAACATTTTTCCTAACGTCATTCAGCTAATTGCGAACGGTCAAATAAAAGCGTTGGACTTAGTCACCAAAATTATCAGTTTAGATGAAATCGTATCAGAAGGCTTTGAAGCACTAACAAAGAATAAAAATCAAATTAAAATTTTGGTTAATCCATTCTTATAATGAGCTGCAATAAAGGGGCAACTTGTGGCCGTTCGCGCACTTCTACGGGCGTTCTAGGGCGATGAACAGCCGCATCCGGCGCTGAAAAAACGGTAGATCACCAAGGACAAGGGAAGTAGACCGCCCAACACCCATCAACCCGTTCTAGTTTTTTGACATCAATCTCGTCGGTGAAGAAAGGCACTTTGAGAAATGAGCTCATTTCTACCGAGACTTGTGCTTTATACAACTTCAAGATTTCTCAGGCAGCCATCGTTGGACTTCCTATTTTCTCATGCCTGTTGGTCAAGATCGATGCTAGGCGCAACTGATAACAGCGTCTCCATCTCGGGTCTGTCCCTTTTTGTGGCCGCCCGCGCTGTTATGGTAAAATGGGTTGCTAGGCACAACTCCGTGAAACTGATTGATTTAGAAGAATTAGTAAACTTGCTTGTCCATTGGTACGAGAACATGCCCAGCGATGCGAGAGCGCTGCTTCCGCTGCAGAAAATGTATGTGCCTGAATAAAAGCCGTTTGGGGCCGATTTCCTAGTTGCTCGAGGTTTTCCCGATTAAGCGAGTTGATGTTTGTTGAGCCTTTATGCCAAGGCAGGGATTTCGTCGTATTGGCTTGGATGGAACACACAAGCGAAAAACGGAGAGCTTTCCCCAGCTCTCTGTTTTTCCTCCATGCAGGATTTCGGCCTTATGTTCACGAATGATATCCCTTATTGTTGGTTTCCTCCGTGAGGAACCGTCCTTTCCACGATGGGAACGATTCCGCCAAGGATGTTGATCATGGCAAACGGCCAACCGTTCGTTGTGCGGATGGCGCTCGTCGAGGACGCTGATCCAGTTGCGTGTGTTTGCAAGGGCGGTGGACGGAGAAGGTCGTCTTGCCTGCGATCAGGGAAGCAGCGGTTCAAGGCTGCGGCGAATCCCATCGCTTCGCGTTGCCGTGCAGACGGGGCGCCTCGTAAAAATGCGGGGGCAATGGCGGTGTGTGGTGATAAAGATGACATTTCTATGAGGGATGAGTGGTGTCAATCGTCACCTATACGTTCTATTCCATTGCGTCGGAACGAAGCGGGATTCGGCTGATCGATGCGGATTGGAGCGATCGGTGGGGATGGATCGTCGTGCAAAGAAGCCGTCGGCGGTTGAATTGCCGGGAACGAAAAGCGAACTTTGGAGAGATCGGGGGTGGAGTTCTCTATTTTGTTTGTCTATCAGCTATTGAATTTTTAGGCGCAGATGGATAGAATGAAAAAGGAGAGCCATATGGCCCCGTAGCTCAGTGGATAGAGCGTCGGTTTCCTAAACCGTGCGTCGGAGGTTCGAATCCTCTCGGGGCCGTTCCAATGATCCGACTAGTTCGGATGAACATTCGTAAACTCCTTGATACGACTGCGTTTGCAGTCGTTTTTCATTT
>NZ_ATCO01000012.1:0-1849 GCF_000422025.1 Geobacillus sp. WSUCF1
GGTAGCGTCAAAAGTTCTATGAAAACTCCACACAGATCATCCCATTGAGCATCGTGGGGCATGCGGAGGGCCGGATTCGCCCTTGACCAACACCCGCCAAAGGTGCGGAAGAGTCATCAAGGGCGACGGGGACAAAAAGAAGGCAATAAGAAAGCCGCCCTTGCCATGACCGAATTTTACCTTTGGCGGTGTTCGGTTGGTCAAGGGTTCGCTTCGCCGAATCCGGCAGGAGTTCTGTTCAACGGGCTCCGGCGGACAAAAAAGTCAGGCCGCCTCTTGTTGGAGAAACGCTTGTGCCATGGCGATGAGCTTCGTCCACCGGGCCGGCATATGCGGAAGATCCGCCAGTTCCGGGATGACGACCGGGACCCGGCCTTCGAGTGCGCTATGCGGGCGCAGGAAGTTGAAATACGCCACAAACAGCGTCACAAAGGACACCGAGCCTTCTTCCGCACCAAACCCATGGGTCGGGCGGTAGTTGCCTTTAAAGGTCCGGTTGAATCGCTCGATGATCTGTTTGAGAGGGCGAAACTCTTCCGAGACCGGATCTTCGTTGGTTAGGCCGATCACCTGGCGGACGTCAAACGAAATCCCGTGCTGGGCGAAGAAGTGTTGCGCCAGCCGGTAAATCGGGTTGCCATCCACGACAAACGACAAGTCGTCTGGGAGGGACGGCAGCTTCCGCAGGACATCATCGATGGCCTGGATGGCCGAGAGCGTGTCTCGGTTGGGCGAGACGCGATACGACAGCACGATCTTTTTGACGGCATCGAACATAAAGAACAGGTAATGCCAGCGCCCTTTGACGCGAATATACGTCTCGTCCCCGCAAAACGAACCGGACAGCTCATACGGGAACCGGTCGACAAAGGGCTTGATCCAAAGCGCGGCGCTGTTGGCGTAGTTGAGCACCGTCTGATGGGAGATCGAGACGCCATGGATGTCCTTCATGGCGGCGGCGGTCTCCCTCGAGGACATCCCAAAGTTGACGTAGTACGTCAACACGAGCCCCAACACGTGCGGCGACGCAGCCAGCCGGGACAAATCGACCTTCGGCTTGATGGGCGACGAGGAAGCCAACGGGAGAAAGTCAAACAAGAACTCTCGAAACAAATACCGCACCTTGAAGGCTTGAGGATCCTGTTGAAACTGTTGGCGCTCCTTCTTGGTCATCCGGCGAAGGTTGGCCTGGTAAAACGGGCAATCGTTGTTCTTGCACTTATAGATGTGGTATTCTTTGCGTTCCTTGATTTTTTCCAGCGTCTTTTTGCAGTGCGGGCAGCGAAAGACCGCTTGCTTGGTGAACCGGTTCCGGTGGTTGAACCGGCACTGGCACACTTTGCATTGGTATTGCCCGTTTCCGCCGTTATTGGCGTACAGGTAAGAAGAGGGAGCCTGGCAGCGAGGGCAGGTCAACGAATCCGGAACACGGTGTTTCGCCTTCGCGCGGCGCTGGATGGGCCGCAAAGGACGTCCGTGCTGGGCTTCGTAGTCCGCCAACAGCTTCCGGTAATCAAAGGTTTCCGGCACATCGATGATCGGAAGGTCATCGACCTGAAGTTTTCGGTACGGTTTTTGGACGAGTTCGTCCAAGTCCTTACGATTCAGGGATTTTCCCACGATCACACCCATCAAATACACAATGATTTGATATTGGGCCTTGATGATTTGAAGCAAATAGGCTAATAATTGAGGTAACAAGCTTGTCACTCCTTCTTTGTTTGGGCTGTTGAGTGTGTGGTTACCTCAATGATGGCCGAAAACAACGGGGGTGGCAAGCTTTTTTTCTTCCAACGGTTGAAACTCAGGAGAAAACCGTGAGTGTGGAGGATAAACTTTTGACAATACC
>NZ_ATCO01000013.1:0-21690 GCF_000422025.1 Geobacillus sp. WSUCF1
GCCGCTGTTCGGATTTTTTTATCGCCAGCGGGGCGGCGAGCGACGGGGAGGCTTTTGATGGGCAGCCACAACCCGCCTGATCGGGCGCTTCTCCGTTTTCGTTTCCTTCCAATTGTGCAAGGAAAACCGTCATATCGTTCGCCCGCTCCCAAGCGCGGCGGCGAAACGGCCAGGCCGCTGAACGGACTTCTGTTCGCGCCGGCGCCCAAGAAGGTTCAAGCTTCAAGCGCCAGCTTGTAGACGCAGCTGCCGCGCGGCTCGACGGAAAGACGCGCGATGTCGCACGTCGGAAAATGCGGGCGCAGCCGGCGCGCGAGCCGCTCTCCTTGGCCCGGTTCGGCAAAGACGAGCACCGTCGGCCCCGCTCCGCTCAGCGCTGCACCGATCGCTCCGTATTCAAGAGCGAGCGCCTCGGCCCGCTCGAGTTCCGGAACGAGCTGTCTCCGATACGGCTGATGGAACAGATCGGCGGCCATCATCCGGCCGGCAAGCTTCCAGTTTTTCGTGAGCAACGCGGCGACGAGAACGTTGCTGACGGCGCTCGCCTCGACCGCCCTCTCTCTCGTCCATTGTTCCGGCAGCTGCCCGCGCGCTTTTTTCGTTTCCAGTTCATACTCGGGAATAATGGCGACAAGCTCTACATCCAATTCGGGAATATGGACGACATCCACGCCCGCCTCGCGGCAGCAGCCGATGACAAGCCCCCCGTACAACGAGGCGCCGACATTGTCCGGATGTCCTTCGTATCGAGTCGCCAACTCCATCTTTTGCTCGCGCGGCAACTGAAGCCCAAGCAGCGCGTCGGCGAGCTCAATGCCGGCGACGACCGCCGCCGCGCTGCTCCCGAGCCCGCGCGTAAACGGAATGTCGCTGTACACATCGACCGCACAGCTTGGCAGCCGGCGGCCGTAAACGTCCGCCGTCTCCGCCGCCACTTGGTACACCAAATTGTCCGTCCCGCGCGGAATACCGCTCACTTCCGCTGTCTTTGGCGCAAACGACCACGCATCCGCCAAGCGGACATCAAGCGTCAAATAGCGATTGACCGCGAGCCCAATCGAGTCAAATCCTGGACCTAGGTTCGCCGTGCTTCCCGGAACGACGATCTTCAACATCTCGTCTTCTTTCATGCCCGGACAACCCCTTGCAAATGCTCCAAGACAACTTGTTCATCGTTCGGCAGCACGATCGGTTCGATCGCCGCGGTCTCCAAGGCGATGGCCGGGTCTTTCAATCCGTTGCCAGTGAGAACCGCGACGACGAGGCTGCCGCGTTCGATTTCGTTCCGTTCGCGCTGCTTGATCACCCCGGCGATCGCCGCGCATGACGCCGGTTCGGCAAAAACGCCTTCCGTCCGGGCGAGCCGCTTGTAGGCGGCCAAAATTTCTGCGTCGCTCACCTCATCAATTTTCCCGCGCGACTCGCTCGCCGCCTCGACCGCTTTGTCCCAGCTCGCCGGATTGCCGATGCGGATCGCGGTCGCCACCGTCTCCGGCTGTTCAATCACCCGGTTGCGGACGATCGCCGCCGCTCCTTCCGCTTCAAAGCCGCGCATTTGCGGCAAGCCCGTTCCTTTCGCTCCATGGTACTCCTTAAACCCTTTCCAATAGGCGGTGATGTTGCCGGCGTTGCCGACTGGAATGGCGAGCACGTCCGGGGCGCGCCCAAGCTGGTCGCACACTTCAAACGCCGCCGTTTTTTGCCCTTCGATCCGGTACGGATTGACCGAGTTGACGAGCGTAATCGGCGCCGTTTCGCTCAACCGGCGCACCATCTTCAGCGCCTCGTCAAAGTTGCCGTCAATCGCAAAAATTTCCGCGCCATACATGGCGGCTTGCGCCAACTTGCCGAGAGCGATCTTGCCGTTCGGAACGACGACGAGGCAGCGCATGCCGGCGCGCGCCGCATAGGCGGCCGCTGAAGCCGATGTATTGCCGGTTGAGGCGCAGATGATCGTATGGCTTCCTTCCTCTTTCGCCTTGGCCACCGCCATCACCATGCCGCGGTCTTTAAACGAACCGGTCGGATTCGCCCCTTCGACCTTGACATAGAGCGCAATGCCGAGCTCCTCCGACAAGCGCGGCAGCGGGATGAGCGGCGTATTCCCTTCACAAAGCGACAGCCTCGGCGTCGCCGCAGAGAGCGGCAAAAAATCGCCGTAGGCGTCAAGCAGCCCTTTCCATGCCATTACCGTTTCTCTCCTTCCACTCGATACGAGCTTTGCACCCGTTCGACGATTTCCAAATCGCCGAGCTGCTGCAAAATGTCTTCGTAGTCTTGCTGCGAAGCGTCATGCGTGACGATGACGATTTCCGCTAGGCCATCCTCTTTCAGCGGCAATTGCAAAATTTTCTCAAAGCTCACCCCGCGCTGCGAAAACAGCGTCGTAATTTTGGCAAACGCGCCGACCTGGTCTTTGACGTGAATGCGCAAAAAGTATTTCGAGAAAATTTCCGCCGGCGTCTTCAACTGCTTTTCATATTGCGGCGCGACGGCATAGCGGCCGTTGACGCCAAGGCGCATATTTTTCATCACCGCGACCAAGTCGGAGACAACCGCCGTCGCCGTCGGCAAGCTCCCGGCCCCCGGCCCGTAAAACATCGTCTCTCCGACCGCTTCGCCGTATACGTACACCGCATTGTATTCGTTGTGCACGGACGCCAACGGATGCGAATCCGGCAAAAACGTCGGCTGGACGCTCACCTCGACCTTCTGCCCGTCGCGCTGGGCGATGCCGATCAATTTCATCGTGTAGCCGAGCCGCTTCCCGTAGTTCAAGTCTTCCTCCGTCACTTGGGTGATGCCTTTCACTTGCACATCGTCCAAGTCGATGTCCATGGAAAAGCCAAGGCGGGCCAAAATCGCCATTTTCCGCGCCGCATCCAGCCCTTCGACGTCTGACGTCGGATCGGCTTCCGCAAACCCGAGCGCCTGCGCTTCGGCGAGCACGTCCTCATAGGAAGCGCCGTTTTGCGACATTTTCGTCAAAATGTAGTTCGTCGTCCCGTTCACAATGCCCATGAGCTTCGTAATCCGGTCCGACGCCAAGCCGTCGACCAAGCTGCGCAAAATCGGAATGCCGCCGGCGACGCTCGCTTCATAAAACAAATCGCAGCGGTATTCCGCCGCCACCCGAAGCAGCTCCGACCCGTAGACGGCCATTAAGTCTTTATTGGCGGTCACGACATGCTTCCCTTGGCGCAGCGCCCGCAATAGCCACTCTTTTGTCTCCTCAATGCCGCCCATCACTTCGATGATGACATCAATGTCCGGATCGTCAATCACCTCAGCCGCACTCGTCGTAAGGAGCGACGGGTCAACGGCGACATCACGCGGTTTCTGTACATCCCGGACAAGGATTTTTTTCACCTTCACCGGGCAGCCAACCTGATGCATCAACTTTTCCTGATGGTTTTCAATAATTTTGACCACGCCGCTCCCGACCGTTCCTAATCCTAACAATCCGACCAAAATTGGTTTTTCCATGATTCCCGCCCCTTCTGTTTACGTACAGTAGACATTTGTATTTTTATAGTAGACATTATAAAAGACGATCGGCCATTTGGCAATGAAAATTTTTACGAGATCCGGTTTACCGGCGTCAACGGCGGCCGTCCTTCGAGCACGGCGATGATGTTGTCGCGCGCCAACGTCATCATGGCGCGCCGCGTTTCGTACGTGGCGCTGCCGATATGCGGCAAGGCGACGACGTTCGGAAGCGAAACGAGCGGATGATCGGCCGCGACCGGCTCGTGTTCAAACACATCCAATCCCGCCGCGGCGATCTCCCCGACGACTAGCGCCTCATACAGCGCCTGTTCATCGACGACCGCTCCGCGCGCCGCGTTAATGAAAATCGCGGACTTCTTCATTTGCCGGAACGCCTCGCGGTTGAACAAATGGCGCGTCTCGGAGGTGAGCGGCGTCAAGCAGACGACAAAATCGCTCTCCGCCAGCAAGTCGGCAAACGGGCGGTAGACGGCGCCCAGCTTCTCTTCCGCCTCCGGACGGCGGGAGCGGTTGTGATACAGCACGTTCATGTCAAACCCCTTCGCCCGTTTCGCCACGGCCTGCCCGATGTTGCCCATGCCGACGATGCCAATCGTTTTATGATGGACATCGGCGCCCGCAAGCAAAAACGGGCTCCAGCTTTTCCATTTTCCTTCCTTCAAAAATTCAGCCGCTTCCACGAGGCGGCGGGCGGTGGCCAATAAAAGCGCAAACGTCAAATCGGCCGTCGTATCGGTCAATACATCGGGTGTATTGCAAACGAGAATGCCGCGATGGGTCGCCGCCGCTACATCAATGTTATCGTAGCCGACGCCCATATTGGCGACGACTCGGAGCGCCGAACCGGCGGACAAGACGTCTTCATCGATCGGATCAGACACCATCGGCAAGATGGCCGTCGCCCGTTTCGCCTTTTCCACGAGCACATCGCGCGGCACGGCCATATCTTCATGGGGCCACATCTCGACTTCAGCGATGGCCAAAAGCGGCGCGACCACGTCCTCGGGCAATTTTCGCGTAATGAATACATACGGCTTCGTCATGGTGCAGCCTCCTGCATCGTTTTTTCTAAATCTTATCACAACTTTGGCCGAAAAAAAAACGGGAAGTTGTCCTTAGGGTGTAACGGCAGGGAAGCGGTCGTTTTTTCGTTTGGGCCAAAAAAAGCGGGAGGCTGTCTTCCCTGCGTTACGCCGGCGGCAGCCACTCGACCGCCGGCAGGCGGATGCGGTTCGAGATGCCGGCGATCTTGGCAAACGAAGCCAAAAACCGCTCGTACTCGTGCGATCGATCGAGCAAGCGCCGCAACTCCCCCTCCCGCCTTGTCCGTTCGCTCTCATCCACAGCGATATAATATGCCTCGACACATTCAAAATAGGAAAGCGGAAACAACAACCTGGCGTAAACAAGCCGCCACGCAAACGGCGACAGCGGCGCCGCATGTTCATACTCTTGAAAAAACTGCCGCACCGCCCGCTGACAGCCAAGTCCGCTCTTTTCGTACAAATGGCGCACCCATTCCGCCAAATCGCGGGCGCAATGGTCATACACCCAGTCGGTCGGCAGCTTCGCTTCTCCCCCCCCAACCCACTTCGCCTCGGGGAGACGCTCATGGCAAAATGCCGCGTAATCGATGCGCCCTGGTTCTTCGTCAATCTCCGTGTCCGCCACGTATTGCACCGCGTTTTCCGCCAAGCCTAAATAATACGGGAACGATTCGATAAACAGACGATCAAACAGCGACGACGGCCCGGAAGCGAGCTTGCTCGACCAAAACGCCTCCATTTGATCGATCCGCTTCGCCCACAGCTCCCGCCATTGGCCGATGCGCCGGCAGGCGACGATCGGCCATGGACATGTTCTCCCGCATTCATGCATCACCGCCAATTCCCTTCCGAGCGAACGAAAGCGAGCCGCCGGAAGCGGAGCGCGAACGAGCGCCAACGGCTGTCCATTATAGGAAGCGATATACGTTCCGGACGTCGTTTTGACCAGTTCTCCGACGCCGTCCACTCCTTTTGCCCGCAAATAGCGGCTCATTTGCTGGCGCTCTTCCATTTCCGCTTCGCTTTGCCCATCGGCGGGAACGAGCAAAAAACGCTCCTGCCGATGCCAAAAGGCCGCATGCCGTCCGCTTCGCTCCAACCTCTCGACGCGCATGCCATACTGTTCACGCACCCATTCTTCCATCGCCGCGCCTCCTTTTTCCTTTTTGCCGAAACCAGTCATTCCGCTCGTTCCACACCTTCATCTCATCGCCGCCCCATCGATGAGCCGATTCCGCCTCCGCTCCAGCATGAAACGGCCCCATTCACGCGCCTATGCTGATCAGCCAGCGCATGGCCGCGGAAAAAGAGGGATACTTTTTATATATGACAGCGGGCGCCAAAAAAGCCGATGAGCATTTTTCTTTATATGACGGACTGATTTATGACATGATACATATATATAGAAAACGACTTTCTAAAAGAAACAGGTGAAGTTCATGAGCGAATTCATTATGAACAATCTGGAACAAACGGCTCGGCGCTGGCTTGAGGAACGGGGGGTGACCGTGGAAAAAATTGCGGAGCTCGTTTATTACTTGCAATCAAAATATCATCCCGATTTAACGATGGAGGAGTGCATCGAAAACGTCAACCGCGTCATTTCGAAACGCGAAGTGCAAAATGCGATTCTAACCGGCATCCAATTGGATAAACTCGCCGAAGACGGTCGGCTCGATGAACCGCTGCAGTCGATCATCCGCCGCGATGAAGGGCTGTATGGCGTCGACGAAATTTTGGCGCTGTCAATCGTCAATGTGTACGGATCGATCGGGTTTACGAACTACGGATATATCGATAAGCAAAAACCGGGCATTTTGCAATATTTAAATGATAAATCGACCGGAAAATGCAACACGTTTTTGGACGACATTGTCGGGGCCATCGCCGCGGCGGCGTCAAGCCGCCTGGCGCATCGGGCCGCCAATGCGGAGTAACGCCGGCGCCGCCCATGCGCGCCCTCCATCCGCGCCGAGCAACATGAAACGCCGCTTTGCCAAAAAAGGCAAAGCGGCGTTGTTTACAAGCGGTCAAGCCATTCCAAAAGCGAATCGGCCGTATACGTCGGCATCCGTTCGTAGCGGGCGAGCATTTCTTTTGTCGTAACGCCCGTATGGACTAAAAGCGTATCGATGCCAGCGTTCATGCCGGCTAAAATGTCGGTTTCATAATAGTCGCCGATCATCAGCACGTCCTCCTTCGGGACGCCGAGCACTTTGAGCGCCTGCTCCATAATGATTTTTTCCGGCTTGCCGATAAATGTCGGCTTCACCTGCGTCGATACGGCGACGACCGACGTCAGCGCCCCGTTGCCCGGCAAAAGCCCCCGCTCCGTCGGCAAAGCGATGTCGCCGTTGGTTGAGATGAACATCGCTCCATTTCGGACAGCGAGACAAGCGACAGCGAACTTTTCGTATGTAATTTGCCGGTCAATCCCGATGACGACGACATCCGCATCTTCGCCGGCCAAACGGAATCCTTTGTCCGCCAAGGCGGTTTGGAGCCCTTCTTCACCGATCACATACACGGAAGCATCCGGTTTCTTTTCAAAAATGTAATTCGCCGTCGCCTGGCTTGTCGTAAACACATGCTTCTCCTCCGCCGGCACGCCGAACGAACGCAATTTTTCCGCCACTTGCGCCGGTGTGCGCGACGAATTGTTCGTGACAAACAAATACGGAATGCCGCGGCGGTGCAGCTCGTTGACAAACGTACGCGCCTCAGTGATGCATTCGGTGCCGCGGTACATCGTCCCGTCCAAATCGATGAGGTAGCCGTTGTATCGTTTCAATGCATCCGCTCTCCTTTCCCGCCATCAATTGCGAAACGCCGACACCGGGCCGAGCTCGTTTTCAAGGTAAGCGCGCACCGCCTTCGGATACGCCTCAAGCGCCGGCAAATGTTCGTTCAGATCGGCGAGCAATTTCGCGTGATCGACGCACGCATATTCGTGCACAAGCATTTTCCGATGGGCGATGAACGCTTTCAATCGGTCGGCATCCGCCGGCGAGATCACCTGTTCGTCAGCCAAAATGTCGATGATGTCGTTGTAGCTGCCTGGGTCGCGCATAATAAACCCATCGATCATGGCGTTGCCGACGTCCAACACCGCCTCGATGACGATATGAGCGATCCGTTCGAGCGCCAATTGCCGAAGCGGCTCGTCCCATCGCTTCTCGGCCTTGTAACGGTCCAGCATTTGTTCCATGTAGCTGAGTGTTTCTTCCAGTTTTTTGCGATCGACAAAATACATCCGTCATCCCTCCTCGTTCCTTTGTGCGATTTGCTGTCTCCCGTTTTCGCCGCCTGTCTGCTATGATGGACATAGACGAAAAAACAGGAGGGGCTCAAATGATGGGCGAACGGTTTTATTTATACGACGACACCGTCGAAGCGGCCGTCCGCTTCGTCAGCTTTGTCGGCGAGCGGCAGCGGTTTGATTTGGCGCTCATCGAAACGGATCGTTTTTACGGAAAGTGGCTCGTGCTCGACTTGCAAAGCAACCGCTTTGCCATTCTCGGGCGCGACGATTTGGAGGAGCCAGGCTATATCGAGCACGCTTACCAGCTTTATGAACAAGATGCCAACGATTTGCGCGCCTTTTTGGAGGAGTATCTCTCATAACCTTCCTCGGTTTCGGGCATCTTATGAAACAGCCCACGAACGAAGGAAGGTGAGACGAATGGCGGAACGGGAAACATACGCCGATTTTTCCGTCGTCGAGAAACAGCGCAATTTCTTGACCGCTGAAGAGTTCCCAGAAGGGCCGTACGGCTCGCCGCGCCGCGACGACGCGCCGGTCGAAAACAAAAGCACGCCTTGGAAGGAAGGCCAGCGGCATTACAGCGCCTTCAACTACGAGTTTAAATCGTTCCACCAAAACATTCCAAGGCGCGACCCAGCCGCCCACCCGCCGCACGACGATCCGCATCAAAGCGAACAGTTTCCGTACAACGAAGGCGAATGACGAGGCAGCCGCTCGCGGCAAGCGGGCGGCTGCCGTGCTTACCGTTTCACCTTGCGCAGCACAAAATACGCGCAGCCGAAGTTGCAATATTCATACAAATATTCGGACAACGTGCTGATTTTCGTATCGTACGTCGCTTTTTGGTTATGGTCGTCAAAAAACCCGCGCAACCGGAGCTGGTTGTATCCCCAATCCCCGACAATGTAGTCGTACTTCGCCAAAATGTCCGCATATCGGGCGCGAAAGGCTTCTTCATTAAAGGCGTTTTTCACATTTTCCACCAGTTCGTAACAATGATTGTTAATGCAAATCACTGTTCTCACCTCGCCTTTCCACTTCCATCATAAACGATGCATCGCCCCCAATCAATTACTGTCATCAAACCATCATCCGTGTGCCACCCTAAAAGCGAAGGGGGTGCTGACGATGAGACGACCATGGTTGGCCGTTATGTTCGGAACGGCCGTCGCCCTAGCCGGCTGCGCACAGACGGCCGAGGACGACAACACCGATATTTACAAGCGGAGCGGCAACACGATCAATGTCACCGACCGCAACGAGCTGTACAATGAAAACGGGGTGCCCAACGGCGATGACACGCCGATGAACAACTTCGGCTACGTCCGCCATCAAAAAAGCCCGATCCTCGGCGATGCAAACGGCTATAACGACATGCCGTCCTTCAACCGCGAGAAAGCGGCTGATTTAATCAGCAAATTGTGCACCCAGCTGCCGGGCGTCAAAGACGTCGCCACGCTCGTCACGGATGAGGAAGTGCTCGTCGTGTATGACGCGGACACGAACAACCGGCAGCAAACGGCCGATCAAGTGAAAAAAACAGCGCTTTCCGTCGTTCCACGCTACTACCATGTGTATGTCGCCGACAATCCGCAGCTGATGAAGGACATTGAGCGCTTCGGGCGCCTTGATTCGAACACGCGCAACATCGACCAAATTCTCGATGCGACGATTCAGCGGATGTTGAAATATCCGCAAGGGAAAAAACTGAGCGACGGGGAAAATGAAAACGGCGAAATGATCAACGAAACAAACGATGAATTAGACCGCGATTTCCGCGACGGCACGCCGCGGGCGACGAAAGCGGGGCGCTAGGGAAAAGAAACGGTCTGCCTTCTTTATGAAAGGCATGACCGTTTCTTCGCGTTCATCCGGCCGGGATGATGCTTTCAGCCGCTGAAACAACGCTTGCTTGCTTTCGTGCCGTTCGTTGGATGTTACGCTTTCAACTGCCGCGCTTTCGCCGCCTCGCTCACCTGCTCATCGGCATGGTACGACGAGCGGACGAGCGGCCCCGCTTCACAATGGCTGAACCCTTTGCTCAACGCGATTTCTTTCAGCTCTTGAAACTCATCCGGATGGTAATATTTTACGACCTTCAAATGTTTTTTCGTCGGCTGCAAATACTGGCCGATCGTCAAAATGTCGACATGGTTGGCGCGCAAGTCATCCATCGCTTCCATGATTTCCTCTTTCGTTTCCCCAAGGCCGACCATGATGCTCGATTTCGTCGGAATGTCCGGCTGCAATTCTTTCGCGCGCCGCAAAAACTCAAGCGAACGTTCGTACGTCGCGCGGGCGCGCACCCTTGGAGTCAAGCGGCGCACCGTTTCGATGTTATGGTTTAAAATGTCAGGGCGGGCATCCATCAAAATTTTCAAGTTTTCATACACCCCGCCCATATCCGACGGCAGCACCTCGATCGTCGTAAACGGGTTTTTCCGGCGGATGGCGCGCACTGTTTCGGCGAATACCGCCGCCCCGCCGTCTTTTAGGTCATCGCGGGCGACGGCGGTGACGACGACGTGTTTCAAGTTCATGATGCGCACCGATTCCGCGACGCGTTCCGGCTCCTGCCAATCGAGCTCGGTCGGCAGCCCGGTTTTGACGGCGCAAAAGCGGCAGGCGCGCGTGCAGACGCTGCCTAAAATCATAAACGTCGCCGTCCGCCGTACGGCCCAGCATTCGTGAATGTTTGGGCACTTCGCTTCCTCGCAAACGGTATGTAAACGGTTTTCCCGCATCAGCTTCTTTAAACCGATATAATTCTCGTTCGTGTTCAACTTGATTTTCAACCAGTCCGGCTTGCGGACGTGTTCTTCTTTCGTCGCCATCGTTCTCACTCCACTTGTCGATGATTGTTCATCTCTCATTATAATGAAAAGCGCAGGAAAACACAAAAAAATCGTCCATCAGACGATTTTCCTCCTTTTAACATTTATGAAATTCCCGTTTCTCCCCAAACTAAACATATGAAACGGGCGGAAAGGGGGAATACGCGTGCATCGATGGCTTGCCGCCATATCGGCGGCAGCGATGCTGTGGATCGCCGCCGGCGCGGCTTCGGCGGCGGAACAGGAAGAAGCGGTGTATGAAAAGCGAATGGAGCTGTACAAAAAGGCCGAGGCCGTTTCCTTGATCCCGTGGTATTACTTTGCGGCCATTGACCAGTATGAGCGAAACGTCCGGCAAGTGCGCCGCGACTTGCCCAAACCGACCGGCGTTCTCGGCATTTATATGAAGCCGGAAATATGGGCCGGGCCGCTGAACAAAAACCCGCATGATACAGACCCGTTCACCATCTCCCAGTTTGGAGGCCTCGGCGTGGACGGAGACGGCGACGGCTATGCGCGGGCGGATGACGATGACGATGTGATCATGGCCATGGCCCGCTATTTGCAGACGTACGGCATCGATCACCGCCATATCAAAATCGCGCTTTGGAACTATTACCAACGCGCCAAAACCGTCGACTTGATTTTAGGAAAGGCGAGAATTTATAAAAAGTATCAGACGTTGAAATTGGACAACCACGTGTTTCCGCTTCCGCTAGGGGCCAATTACAGCTACCGCGATACATGGGGGGATGCGCGCGGCTGGGGCGGGCGGCGCATTCATGAAGGAACCGACATTTTCGCCGGCTACGGCGTTCCGGTGCGCTCGACGTGCTATGGCATCGTCGAGCTGAAAGGGTGGAACAAATACGGCGGCTGGCGCATCGGCATCCGCGACATCAACAACACGTACCATTACTTTGCCCATTTGAACGGCTTCGCCGCCGATCTTCGCGAGGGGCAAATCGTCGAGCCGGGGACGATCATCGGTTCAGTCGGCAGCTCTGGCTACGGTCCGCCCGGCACGGCGGGGAAATTTCCGCCCCATCTTCACTACGGCATGTACAAAGACAACGGCTATACCGAATGGGCGTTTGACCCGTACCCGCACCTAAAAGCATGGGAGCGGGCCGAGCGGCAACAACGGCGCCGCTAGCCGCGCGGGGGCTGGCGCGACGGGGGTCTCTCCGCCAACGCCAGCCGCCCAAATAAGCGGCATGTTTTTTCAAGAGCAGAGACGTCCCGGACGCCGATGTTTCCCGTCCGTCCATCCCAGCCGGCGTTCGCCGGCCGAAACGGCAATGACGGAAAAAGGCTGATCTCCAAGTTGGAATCAGCCTTTTTTCCACGGCGGCACAACCGTCCGAAACGGCTTTCCGCTGACGTTCTTCCGCCTATCGCTTCTCAATGCCCGCCCAAATACGCCTGCTTCACCTGCTCGCTCGCCTGCAGCTCGCTCGCCGTTCCCGACAAGACGACGCGCCCCGATTCAAGGACATAGGCGCGATGGGCGATGGAGAGCGCCATATGGGCGTTTTGTTCGACAAGCAAAATCGTCGTCCCCGACTCGTTGATTTCCTGAATGATGCGGAAAATCGTTTTGACCAAAAGCGGCGCGAGCCCCATCGACGGTTCGTCAAGCAAGAGCAGCTTCGGGCGCGCCATGAGCGCGCGGCCGATGGCGAGCATTTGCTGCTCGCCGCCCGAAAGCGTGCCGGCCAGCTGCTTGCGCCGCTCCTCAAGGCGCGGGAACAGCTGAAAGACTTTGGCAAAGTCTTGTTGAATGCCTTCTTTGTCTTTGCGCAAAAACGCGCCGAGCTCCAAGTTTTCCTCGACCGTCATATTGGCGAACACGCGCCGCCCTTCCGGCACGTGGGAAATGCCTTGCTTGACGATCGTCTGCGCCGCCTTGCCGGCGATCGAGGCTCCCTCATACACGATGTCGCCGTTTTTCGGCCTAAGCAGCCCGGAAATGGTTTTCAGAAGCGTCGTTTTGCCGGCGCCGTTTGCGCCGATCAGCGTGACGATCTCGCCTTTGTTCACCTCAAGCGATACGCCTTTTAAGGCATGAATGTTGCCGTAAAACACATCGATTCCATCCACTTTCAACATGGTCACGACACCTCCTCGCCAAGGTAAGCCTCGATCACTTTCGGGTTGCTGCGCACTTGTTCCGGCGTGCCTTCGGCGATCAGCTGGCCGTGATCCAACACGTAAATGCGCTCGCATATGCCCATCACAAGCGACATGTCATGCTCAATCAACAAAATCGTCAACGCAAACCGTTCGCGAATGAACGCAATCAACTTCATCAATTCTTTCGTTTCTTGCGGGTTCATGCCGGCGGCCGGCTCGTCAAGCAAAAGCACTTTTGGCTGCGCCGCCAGCGCCCGAGCGATCTCAAGCCGGCGCTGCTGGCCGTACGGCAAGTTTTTCGCCTTCTCGTGCATGACGCCGTCAAGCTGAAAAATGTTCAAAAACTCGATCGCCTTTTCTTCCATTTCCTTTTCACCGCGGAAATGGGACGGGAGGCGGAGAATGGAGCTCGCGATCGAATGGCGGGCGTGCGCATGGTAGGCGACTTTCACGTTGTCGAGCACCGACAGCTCGCCGAACAGGCGAATGTTTTGAAACGTCCGGCTGATCCCTTTGCGCGTAATTTTATACGGCGGCAGTCCGTTCAACGTCTCGCCATCAAGCATAATCCGCCCGTCAGTCGGCACATACACGCCCGTCAATAAGTTAAACAGCGTCGTTTTCCCCGCGCCGTTCGGGCCGATGAGCCCGACAAGCTCCCCTTGATGCAGCTCCATCGTCACACCGGAGAGCGCCTTCAGCCCGCCAAACTGGATGCCGACGTTTTCTGCTTTAAGCAACGGTGTTTTTGCCGCCATGATTCATTCCTCCCTGCGCTGCCTTCCGCCATTTGAAGAGCGAAGATAGTTCTTTCGTCCCCATCAACCCGGTTGGACGGTACAGCATCACCAAAATCAAGACGATGCTGTAAATGATCATCCGCGTTTCCGGATAGTTTTGCAAGAACGTCGAAACGATCGTCAGCAACACCGCGGCCACCACCGCGCCGGATAGGCTGCCGAGCCCACCGAGGACGACGAAAATCAAAATGTCGAACGATTTCAGGAAGCCAAAGTTCGATGGCTGAATGATGTAAAAGTGGTGCGCATACAGCGCTCCGGCGATGCCGGCGAAAAACGAACCGATCACAAACGCCGCCACTTTGTAATACGTCGTGTTGATCCCCATGGCATCGGCGGCGATTTCATCTTCGCGGATCGAGATGCACGCCCGTCCGTGCGTCGAGTTCGTGAAGTTGGCGATCACCAAAATGGTGGCAAACAGGCAGGCGAACACCCACGGCCATGTCGTCATATGCGTCACCGTCATGCCGCTCGCCCCGCCGACGTAATCGATGTTCAAGAGCGCGATGCGGACAATTTCGCCAAAGCCGAGCGTGGCGATCGCCAAATAATCGCCTTTTAAACGCAAGCTCGGCACGCCGATGATGAGGCCGGCGAGCGCCGCCGCCACCCCGGCAGCCAAAACGCCGGCCGCAAACGGCAGCTGCAGCTTCATCGTCATAATCGCGGAGGCATAGGCGCCAACGGCGAAAAAACCGGCATGGCCAATGGAAAATTGTCCGGTGATCCCGATAATTAAATGCAGGCTGACGGCCAAAATGACATTAATCGCCATAAAAAAGAGGGTATTCACATAAAAGATGTTTAACGTTCCGCTTGCAATCAGCCACTCGACAACAACGAAAAAGGAGAAGGCCAGTATGACGGAAACCCAAAATCCACGCGTCCGCTTCCAAGTTGCCATTGTTCCCTACCATCCTTTACACTTTTTCTCGTACGTTCTTGCCAAACAATCCGGCCGGCCGGAAAATGAGGATGAGAATTAAAATGACAAACGCCACTCCGTCGCGCCAAAGCGAGTAGCCGAGCCCGCTGACGAGCGATTCGATGACGCCAAGCAAAAGCCCCCCGACCATCGCTCCCGGAATGATGCCGATTCCGCCCAACACGGCGGCGACAAACGCTTTTAATCCGGGAAGAATGCCCATCAATGGCTCGATTTTTGTATAATAAATGCCGAAAATAACGCCTGCCGCCCCCGCAAGCGCCGAACCGATGGCGAACGTGGCCGAAATCGTATTGTCGACGTTGATTCCCATTAACCGGGCCGCTTCCGCATCATGAGAGACGGCGCGCATCGCTTTCCCGATTTTTGTCCGGTGAACAATGAACTGAAGAAGGACCATCAAAACGAGGGACGTGCCGAGGATGAACAGCGACTGGCTGCTGATGACAACGCCAAACAGCTCCAAGTTCCGATCCGGAAGCAATGTGCTCGGATACGCTTCCGGCTGCGCCCCGCGCAAATAAATCGTGACGTACTCAATCAAGAGCGATACGCCGATCGCCGTAATAAGCACCGCGATGCGCGCCGCATTGCGCAGCGGCTTGTAGGCAATCCGCTCGATGATCATCCCAAGCACGGCGCAAGAGGCCATCGCCAGCAACAGCGCCGGAACAAAGCCGACGTGAAGCATCGTCACAGCATAAAACCCGACGAATGAACCAATCATAAAGACGTCGCCATGGGCGAAGTTAATGAGGCGGACGATGCCGTACACCATCGTATAGCCAAGCGCGATGAGCGCATAAATGCTGCCTAGCGAAATGCCGTTGACCAGCTGTTGAATGAGTTCCATGATCGCACGCTCCTTAACGAAAACTCGTCGTTGACCAAAAGAAATGCCGGACAGGAGGGCGCCCCCTTAGGAGCCTCCCCCGTCCATGCATCCATCCAGCCTTTCATTACGGATTCACTTTCGTTTTGAATTGCTGCTGCCCGTCTTTGTATTCCAAAATAATGGCCGATTTGACAGGATTGTGGTTTTGATCGACCGTAAATGTTCCCGTGACAAGCTGCAAATCTTTCGTTTGCGCCAGCGCGTCTTTAATTTTCACCGGATCGGCGCTGCCAGCCCGTTTGATGGCATCCGCCAAGAAGTATGCCGTATCGTAGCCAAGGGCGTTAAAGGCGTCCGGCGCTTTATTGTATTTCGCTTGGAACGCTTTGACAAATTCTTGAATTTTCGGGTCCGGGTCGCCCGACGAATAATGGTTCGTAATGTACGTATTGTTCAACGCGTCTTTGCCGGCAAGCTCAATCAGTTTTGGCGAATCCCAGCCGTCGCCGCCCATGATCGGGACGTTCAACCCAAGCTCGCGCGCTTGTTTGACGATCAAACCGACTTCTTCATAGTAGCCCGGCAAGAATAAAAATTCCGGATTGGCCGATTTAATGCTCGTCAGCGTGGCGCGGAAGTCGGTGTCTTTCGCCACATACGCTTCTTCGGCAACAATTTGGCCGCCGCCGGCTGTAAATGTTTCTTTAAATGACGCCGCCAGCCCTTTCGAGTAATCGCTCGCGCTGTCGATCAAAACAGCCGCCTTTTTTACTTTCAAGTCGTTCAGCGCAAATTTGGCCGCCACCGTTCCCTGGAACGGGTCGATAAAGCACGTCCGGAAGACGAACTCGTTCACTTTGCCATCTTTGACGGTCACCGTTTCGCTCGTCCCAGACGGTGTAATAATCGGAACTTTATTGTCATTGGCAATTTGCACTTGAGCGAGCGTGTTCGTGCTCGTCGCCGACCCGATAATGGCAGCGACTTTATCTTGACTGATCAGCTTGATGGCGCCGTTTGTCGCTTCGGCCGCTTCCGATTTGTTGTCGACTTTCACCAACTCCAACTTTTTGCCGTTGATTCCTTCTTTGTTGATTTCCTCAAACGCCAGCTCTACTCCTTCGGCGATCGACTGTCCATACGAAGCGACCCCGCCGGAGAGCTCAAGGTTGGCGCCGATTTTAATGACATCGCCGCCTCCTCCGCCACCGTTTCCGCCTGAAGAACTGCCGCTTTGTTGGTTGCCGCCGCAGCCGGCCAAAAGACCTGCCGTCAGCATCAATGAGAAAAAGACACCTGCTGTTCTTTTTTTCTTCATTTCTTGTTCCCCCCATTATTCAAAATGTTCTGTCACCGATGTGCGCCTAGCGGCATTCCACGAATCAAGCGCCGTTCCCGTGCGCACGATCATCATGTGTTGAAAGGAGGCCGCTTCCAAAACCGGCCCTTCTTGTTTCCTGTCCCTTTGCCTCGGCTCCCACATCCCCTCTAGACCTTATGTAAATAATAAAACTATTTTCAATTTAATATAATATTACAAAATTTACGTCGGCTCGTCTAGCTCTTTTCTTTTTGAAAACAAAAAAAGCTCGTTCGCTCCCCGTCGTGGAGAGCAGGCGAGCCTGGAAAAGGACGCCGGATCGACGCTTTTGTTGTATAACGTTTCCATGTTTCCGGCAAAACCATTTTCTGAACTAGCGCTTCGGAAGCGGAACCGACGGGCCGACTTGACCGCCGTTTTTGTTGTAAAATTGCGGCACTTCTCCCGGAATAAAGCGCATCACAACTGGAATATCTGTTGTCACATTGGAAATTTTCGATGCAAAAGGAATGACGACTTGGATGTCGACCGATACATGAATATCAATTTCAATAAAAAAACTGTTAATATCATACGCTCGAATTTCTTTCGTCACTTCCGAATCGACATTGCCAACGATCTGAAACTGCACCGGAACGCGCGGGCCGAGATTGGCGAGCAGCACGTTGTTCGTCACTTGGCCGAGCGGGATATAGTAAATGATCCCACGGCTGTCTCCTTGGCCGGATTCGACCTCAGGCAGCACCATCCGTTCGATCCGTCCTTCTGTCGCCGCCTTTAAACTCGCCATCACATGGTCATCTATTTCTTCCAAAATGCGGTTGATCGCCTCGGCGTTAAAATCGACGGACACGATTCTCCCGCTGTTGTCTTGCTGGACAGTCACGAGCTCCTGGAATTTCGGATTTTCTTCTTCAAATTGTTTCTCAAGAGCGTTATTGATAATCAAATTGGCGATCCGTTTCGTTTCCGTTTCAGCAATTTCCATCAGCACCGGCTCAATGCCTTTATTCACGATCCAAAGCCCGGCCGCTGTGGAAAACATAAAAAAAACGAATGTCAATAAAAACACGTAGCGGAACGGAAGCGGCCCTCTCCGCACAAATCGGGGGCGCAGCAAAATGAAATCCCTCCTTTACAAGCTATATGTATGCTTGCAAGGAGGGATTTTTTCACCGCATTTTCAACAGCGCCTCTCTTGCTTTCATTCCCCGTTTGATGCCAAGCTCCTCGGCGGCGACTGTCACCGATTCGAGCGGCGCCTCAAGCAGCTGCTCGACCGTGCGCACCCCGACCGCCCGTCCGGCGACAATGCCGCGGTCGCGCAGCTTTTCGTTCAATAACGCCACATCGAGCGCCCCGCACATGATGTACCCTTTTTCACTCGCCACCGCCAGCAAGTTCGTTTTCGGCAGCTGGACGGACACCGCGACAAACGGATGTCCCTCAATGATAATCGGCTTGACTTCCACCATCGCCGCAGTCACTCTCCTTTCCATACTCCAATGTATGAAGCATGGAAAAAGAAGTGCCTGCCTATTGGGCCAATTTCCAGGCGAGAAGATCGCGCAAAAACTCCGGCATATAGTACGTTTTCTCCGCCGCCCGCTGAATTTGCGGGTAAAAATGACCAATGGCAAACATGTCGGTCGTCGCCACGTCATAGGTGCGCTCCGGCTCGAGCGGCTCGCCGTTGATTCGAATGGCGCGGATATGCCAGGCGCCGTCTTCTTCCAGCTCCGTTTCGATCTCGACGCCGTCGTACACCATTTCCCCCATCACTTCGCCGCGGAAGCCAAACCCTTTAAACTGCCAATGCTTCATCCGTTCCGTATTGGCCTCAAGGATAATCTCTTTGAGCTCCGCGCCGCGCAGCTTCACCTTGCACGGGTTGAGCGGATGCGGGCAAATGCGATGCAAATCTTTTTTCGTCACCGGTCCTCTCGCAAGCGGTTCAAGCAGCACCCCGGCGTTCACCATCCGATGTCCGCCTGGCACCATTCGCGCAGCGCAGACGCAAGCAAACGGGCAAGCGGCGACGGAGCGAACCAGTCAAGCGGCAAGTCATCATGGAGCACAGCGACTTGTTCCGCTTCAAGCCGCGCCAAACTTTTCTGTTCAAGGGAGCGAAGGCGGCACGCCACTTCTTCGGAAAACGGCATCACACCAGCATCCACCACCTTCGCAGACGCCCGCCCAAGACGTCGCCCTTCCACTTCCAGCTTAACGACGCCGACATATTGTCCGTATTTCCCAGCCGCGCAAAGAAGCGCACCGTTTACTTCCTTGCCTTCTGGAAACACATGGTGGGTATGAGCGCCCAACACAATATCCACGCCCGGAATCGTCGCAGCGATTTTTTCATCTTCATTCACCCCAAGATGGGATAAGACAACGACACAATCAGCTTTTCGTTTCACTTCCTCCACCGCTGCGGCCAACAAATCAAACGGTGGGGCAATTTTCCAGCCAAGCAACTCGTAAAAATGGGAAAACGGGGCGGTGGCACCGACTACGCCGATGCGGAACGTCTCTGTCGCCGGGATAACGACATACGGAAGCGCCCAATGCGGCCGCTCGCCGTTGCGGCGGAACAAATTGGCGACCACAACCGGAAACCGAGCCCGCTCGTACAGCGTATCAAGCTCGTCGTAATCAAGCGTGATTCCTTCATTGTTGCCGATCGTCACCGCATCATAGCCGAGATCATTCAATAAGTCCACATTCGCTTTTCCGCGCGTCGCCTCGGTAATCGGGTGCACGCGATCGAGAAAATCGCCGACGTCAAACAACAGCATCGCCTCGTTGCGAGCGCGATGTTCCCGTCTCCGTTCCGACAAAAAGCGGACGATTTGCGGCCAATGTTCAAAATGGCTGTGCACGTCGTTCGTATGATAAATGTAGATAGTTTGCTTCAAAACGCGCGCCCCTCCTTCCATTACGCCAAACTTTCCCATACAAGCCGGGCCCCGAGCAGCACAAGCACTAGCCGCAGCACGACGACAAGCGTCCGGCTCGGCATCCGCTTATTGATCCACGCCCCTGTTTTCGCGCCGATCCACACCCCGGGAATGAGGGCCAGGGCAAACGGCCATTGCACGTTTCCCATCGCGACATGGGTGAGCGAACCGATGAGGGAGGACAGGAAAATCATCAACATCGACGTCGCCACCGCCACATGGGGCGGAAAGCGAAACAGCACGATCATCGCCGGCACCATGAGCGAGCCGCCACCAATGCCAAACAGCCCGCCGAAAAAGCCGACAACAAACGCGATGGCGACCGCCATGAGCGGTTGATAGCCGTATGTGAACACCTCGCCGTTTCGGTCCGTGTACGTTCGCACAACACGCCGTCGCCACCATGGCGCCGGCCGCGCCTGCTCCGCCGCCGTTCGTTCGGCCCCGTTTTCTTTCGTCGCCGCCGTCTCGTCAGCCGAACGCTTCGTTTTCTTTTGACTCAGCGACAAAAAAACCGACATGGCGATTAAAAACAGCCCAAAATACAATGAAAAATGAGCGGCGCTCAGCGTATTGTTCACCCAAGCGCCGATGACCGCCCCGGGAACGCTGCCGATGCAAAACAGCAAACCGCTTGGATAGTCGACCATTTTGTCTTTCATATACGACAATGTGGACGATAAGCCGTTGAAAATAATGACGACAAGCGACGTGCCGACCGCCACTTGCGGCGTCACCGCCGACAGCCAGCCGAGCGCGCCGAAAAACAGAAGCGCCGGCACGATGATCACCCCGCCGCCAAGGCCGGCCAAGCTGCCCACCGTCCCCGCGATAAAGCCGATCAAGACAAGCAACGCATACGCCATCCTCCATCCCCCTCTTTCTCGCTTCAAAACAAACCAAGCTGCCGCGGCGCAAGGCCCGTGTACTCAATGCCAAGCAAATCGATCAATTGTTTGGCGTTGTCGGCGGCATCGCCGCCGGAGTTGTTGTTAAACAGCACGTAAATCTGTTTCGTTTTTTGCTTTAATGCCTCGATATGGCGCGCCCACTCGCGCAGCTCGCGCTCGTTGTATCGATACAAGTAGCGGACCGCCCGCCAGTTCTCGCCGGCCGTCGCCTTGTTCCAGCCGTGGACATTCCGTCCGTGCAGGCGGATGAGCGTCTTTTCCCGGTCGGTCGGATGCAACACCGTCGGCACCGACCCTTCCCCCGCCTGCGGCTCGTCGCAAATTGTGTGAATCCACCCTTCCTCTTCCATAAAGTGAAGCGTTTTTTCATAAAAGCGCGGCGAAAACCACGATTGGTGCCGAAATTCGAGCGCCGCCGGCACCTCCCCCATCCGCGCTTTCACCCAGCGCAAGTACTCCACATGCTCGCGCCGGCAGTCAAACCACGGCGGAAACTGAAACAGCACCATCGCCAGCTTCCCCGCTTCCTGAAACGGCGCGATCGAGTCCAAAAACGCGGCAAACATCGCTTCCTTGCTTTCATACGGAATCGGGCCGCGCTCATGCCCAGTCATCCCTTGGTACGCCTTCACAATAAACTGAAACGACGGTGGCGTCTCGCGAATCCACTTTTCCACGTTCGAACGCGGCTGAATAGCGTAAAAGTACGAATCGACCTCGACTGTCGGAAAATGAGCCGCGTATTCCAGCAGCTTGTCTTTTGCCGCAAGACCTGGCGGGTACAAGCTGTCATGATCCCCCCAACCAGTCAGTCCGATGTAAATCATCACGATCACCAATTCGTTCGATTTCCAGCTATCTTCACTATACCATAAGCGCGGGCGGCGCGAAATAAAAATGACCGCCGCACCATCAAGGGCAACGACGGTTCCTCACATCCATATTTACAATCGAGGAACGGTTGCAAACGTTCCATCTCGCTTCATCACGGTCGGATGGAGATTCGGATCACCGGAGACTTAAACATCACCGCGTCAGCCTTCTCATTCCAGTTATAAACATCTTGGAAAGAAAACAAATCCTTTTCTCTCCATGTCCGATTAGCGTCAACTACCCCCACTTC